>JAZNGD010000021.1:0-25479 GCA_045576255.1 Candidatus Enterousia sp. | reverse complement strand
TGGGGTGTCGTCTAATGGTAGGACAAGAGATTTTGGTTCTCTTTATCATGGTTCGAATCCGTGCGCCCCAACCACACTTCGCCTCTACGAGGCTTCGTGTGGCAGGCCACACAAGGCGAGAAGCATAGGCGAAGTAGTGTCCACCGTAGCCTTGGCGTAGGCGGACAAAAAAATAAAAATCAAATGTTTTACATTTATCTTATAAAAAGCATCTCTCATCCAGAACAAAAATATATCGGACAATCCGACGATTTAAAACAGCGGTTAAAGCAGCATAATGCAGGATATTCAATACATACAGCCAAATACAAACCGTGGGAATTGGTAAATTATTTTGCGTTTAGTTCGAAAGATGCCGCATTGGAATTTGAACAATATCTTAAAACAGGTTCCGGATACGCATTCGCAAAAAGACATTTTTGGAAATAGTTTATCAAGGTCTCGTACGCACCCCAAAGACCAAAACAAATACCTTTTGACGAGTTCGAAAGTCAAATTTCCATTTTTTATCTTTTCAAACACACTTTCGAACCAGCATATCTGTTCAAAATGGTTGTGGGGTGGGGGCAAGATATGAAACAACACCCGCATAATGCGGGTGTTGTTTGTGATAAAAAAAAAGAAATCACATATCTTTACTTTGTTGAAGTTTAAGGGCAGCTATTTTGGCATCTTCGTTTGCAAAAAACTTTTTTTCTGCTTCTGTCATTTGCGCCCCACCCCAACCACGCAAAATAGACCATGCTTTCATGCGTTTGTGTCTAAATTCTAAATCATCTATAATTTCTTTCTGAGGAGAATATCTCCAGTCTACTACAAACATATATTCATCTATATGATACCCTGTTGCACTTGTAGTTCTGGCGTCCTTAATATCTGTTATTCCTAAATCTACCAAAGATTTTTTTAAACCATCTACATCTTGCGGATTTTTGAAATAAATATGCATAAAATTAGCAGGGGCTTCAAATCTGTCTATTTTGGAACTTAATGCCGTAATCTGTTCTTCTGTCATTTTTTTGAACTCCTTTATGCTATTATTCTAACATAAAAAAAAAGAAAAAACAATATTTACAATTTTGGTTTATTATTCTACAATAATTTTGTTAATGGGGTAAAATATGGATGCTATCAAAAATATAAAAAAAGCATTTTTAAATTTGAAAAATAAAAATCGTTTTTTTGTATCAGAGGCAGACTTTCAACATTCTTTTGCAATGGAGTTAGAAAAAATTTTTAATGGCACCGCAACCATTTTACTCGAGTTTCCAATAGAGCAAAATGGTCGTATAATTTATACTGATATTATGCTGGTTTATAAACAATATCTATACCCAATTGAACTGAAATATAAGACCAAAATTATTCCGTCAGAACAATTATACGGATTTACTGGTTTGCCAATAAAAAAGATATTAAAAAACCACGATGCCGTAGATATAGGCGGTTATAATTTTTGGAAAGATATAAATCGCATAGAACAACTAGTAGAAAACAATCAAGTTGTTTCTGGGGTATGCATTATGATAACTAACGATAAGTTTTATTGGACTGGGAATTGGAAAAATAATTCAAAGGGTTATCCTTTTAGAACTGTGCAAGGGAAATACCTTTATGGCAATTTAAAATGGCAACATAACGATTTAAACCATATTCCGAAATGGATTAAACAACATCCTGGTTTTGAAATAAAAAATGATTATGAATTCCTGTGGTGTAACTTTTGCGACACCGGTGATAAAAACGGTTTGTTCAAATCGTTGTTTATAGAAATCCCACAAAAAACGGATAGTAAACATGTCAAATGATTATAAAGTATCACGAATTGGCAATGAAAAATCGCCTAAACTTGTAATTTTGTTATGTAATCCTGGTGGCAACCCAAAGTATTACAAACGCTTGGCAGAATACCCTATGGATAAGGATGGTTTTTATAAACCAACTGGGATGAATTTACATATTTATCGTGAATATTGTGAATGGTGGGACAATATTTTGAAAAAGACGGATAAATTCGGGATAAAAGATACTGATATTTTAGCGTTGGAATATTATCCATATCACACCAAACGCTCGAACGACAGCAAACATTGGAATTGGGATGAGTTTGCACAAAAATCATTATCAAAAAATAAAGAATTATTATTAAAGCACATTGCCAATGGTGTTCCGGTATTTGGATATTACTATGGTTTTTGGTTAAATGATAAAGATGTTGGCGAACAATTATCAAAATTAAATAAAAAACAATTTTGCAAAAGTCGTAATGGACTGGGGCAATCGTTAAAATTAAAAGATTTAGAAACCTGGCTGCAAACAATAACAGATTAAAAATGCAAAAGACTAAAAAATCTTTATCAACATACATAATGGACGAAAATCATTTCAAAGATTTTGAATATGAATTTGATTACTGTATTATTCGCAAAGAAAAGGATTTTGATTATTTAGGTGGGACATTAACAAGTGCTTTGGCTGAATTTATAACTTTTAATGATAATGAAAGTTTAGCATATTTTCTTGCTCTGTTATTACAATCAAAAATATTGCTTCCAATTTATATTTGCCCGCCAGGTAAAAATGATGAATATATTATAAAATTACCAGATTGTGAAAATGACAGTTATTTATATATGAAAGATTCTAATATTATTCCACAAATAAAAACAGCCGATAATATCAGGTTTTTTAACGCGTTTTTATCTGTTCGTGAAATACATACAGTTGCATATAATCATATGTTTTTATATATAGATTTTGAAACGGTATATAAATGGATAAAAAAACATCGCACAGAAATCGATACAATCGCATTTGATCCATTTGCAAAATATGACTATGCTTGGTATATCAATGTCGATGACTTTATAAAACAAATTGAATTATTTAAAAAATTTATAAAAAATTATAAAGGCAAAAACATTATTTCAGATTTACACACAATATCACTGCAAAAACACATGCGCAAATAGCCCGAATCTTGCCCACCGACCACAACCACACTTCGCGTCTGCGACGCTTCGTGTGGCAGGCCACACAAGCCAAGAAGCATAGGCGAAGTAGTGTCCACCGTAGCCTTGGCGTAGGCGGACAAAAAATAAAAATCAAATGTTTTATGTTTATCTTATAAAAAGCATCTCTCATCCAGAACAAAAATATATCGAACAATCCGAATCCAATTTTTCTGTTTCTTTTTGCTGTAATTTTACCACAAACTTGGCTTGCAAAGTAAACCTTAAAAAAATCATATACACCACCCTACACAAGCTTGACAAAATTACTTTTATGTACTATAATATATATAAAATATGCAAACAAAAGGATTTTATTATGAAAGAAACAAGACGTTCATTATTAAGAAATTTATCAAAAATATCGGCTGCTGCTGGCTTTATTTTGCTGTGGGGCTGGGCAAGCACTGGCGACACCCGCATGGCTTTGCAATACGCAGACCCAGACACTTGCAGCATTACCGAAGACGACTTAATCAGTGAAAAGAACGAAAATGCACTTGGAATTGCCGGGGTCGGTTTGACACTTGCTGGGGCTTTGGGCCTGAGAAAAACGGAAAAACAACGGTAAACGGCCGGTTTTCGACACCTTGTCTGGTGTTTAGACTTGATTTTTTCGTTTATTAAGTTATCTTGTTTAAAAAAAGGAATTAAAAAATGTCATCTAACACACACAAAAACACACGCGGCGTATCCATCATAGAATTTGTTCAGGTGGATGCAGATTGCCCAGTTTATTTAACTGCGACCGAGTGTCCGTTCAAAGAAAAATTGTACGATTTGCATAACAAACACGATGTTCCATATATGCTGACACGCGGTAAATTATACTATCCAAAAAACTTTGCAAATCCAAACAAAAACTTTTCTATAAATCTTGAAGAAACAAAACGTAAAATTTGCAAAAAATGTACAGAAAATGTACGTTAAAAACGCCCAACCGGGCGTTTTTTTTACTTTGCACTTAGTTTATTAAAATATTTTTTTAATCCGTTTCTTTTTATGATATAATGTGAATATATACATATTTAGACAAAAGGAAAAGATATGGGATTTCTTTCTATTTTTACTGAATCTTCTGTGTTGATGGCATTAATCGCCTTTTTTTTCGTAGTTATTTGTATTCGTTGTCTGTTATATGGCGTAATGGGCGGAACATCGACAATACTGCGAATCATAGGAACAGTTATATTTGCAGGATTGGCTTATTATTTTTGGCAATATTCCAACTCTTTAAGTGGCGCAAATGCAATCGACAGATTTGTATTTGATTCTTGGTATGAAATAAAGCATTTCATCGCTTCCATTTTTTAAAAGCAAAATTAATTCTATAACAATATTTTTATACCGTAAAAAGGTCACAGCCAAACAAACAGCTTGACCTTTTGTTTTTTTGTACTAACCTGTCCAAGCTGACGTAAGTATAAAAAGGTATAAAAATGCAATTATTAGATTTATTCAGAAGAACATATTTTGATATAAAAAAAGTATCACGCCAAGACCACAAAATAATAAACGTAAAAGACGGATTTTTTAAAAGATCACGCAAAGAATGCGTTGTGTCAGAAACTTGGGATGGATACGCTGTTTTACAAAACGGATTGGCTGTTTTTGAAATCTTTGTTTCTGCCAGCAAGCCTGCAAAATACAAAACATATATAAACGGTTCAGAAGAAACCACAATCGAAGGATTAACCGCAGAACTGATATTTGCAGACATTGAAAATTTGTACAAAGAAAAATTAAAACAAAAGCAAGAATCTGCACGCTTGGAAATTGAAAAACAAAAACAAAATATTTACGATATGTTAATTGATAAAATATCTTCAAAAGGAATATAAAAAAACGCCCAATCGGGCGTTTTTTTATCGGAATCCTTTTCCATCGTCAGAAATGTTTGATTGATTTGCTTGTTCTGCTTGCAATTTTCTTTGCTTAGAAGCCCCTAATTTAGAATCACTCAACTGTCTTTTTGTTTTTTCAATCTCTGGAATCACTACTGGAACAACTGGGCCATCTGCATTCAATTAAGGTTGACGAAATTTTTCTTATGCCATAATATATCCTTTGTATTATTATGCCTGATGTTATATCACAAAAACGACGATAAAAAAAATAAATAATTGAAAATCGAATAATTTGTGTATACCATTTGTGGTAGTTAGTTAACAAAGCTCCCATCGTCTAGCGGTCAGGACATCAGATTCTCATTCTGACGACACGGGTTCGATTCCCGTTGGGAGTGCCAAGACTTACCTGCGCGTTGCTGGAAACGGGTTAACTTGTGACGCGAACCAAGTAAAATCCTGTATCTTTAACAAGGAAAACAAAATGTCAAAAAAAATTAAAACAAAAGATATTTTACAATTTTGCGCAATATCGACTGTGACCGCCGCCGCAACCGCAATACTTGCTTGGTCTTTTTATCAATGCATCGCTGATTGGGACAGACCTGTATATGACGAAAACAAAATAAACAATGCACGAACAGAACTTAACAAGGCCAGACAAGAATATTACGACCAACTGAATCAAACATACAAAATCGCAAATGATATAACACAAAAAAGAGCCGCAAAGTCTTTGGGATATTGCACTATGAACGAATTCTATGCCAGCAAGCCAAATAAATCAGATATAGATTCTGTTGAAAATAAAATCGAAGACGAAACACACGAACTGTTTAACGAACTGTTCTTGACCCTGCCAAATTTAAAAACAGCTGGCGACAATTTACACTTGCACGAAAAACAGGTAAAAAAAATGGAACAAGACAGTATATCAGCAAAAAAACACGACGCAAAACCAACGGCTGAAAATTTTGCTCGAAATTGGCGACAAATCAAACAACGTATTTATAAAAAAACAAGATAAAACAAAACCGGCAATCGCCGGTTTTTATTGCAATAAATTACGCGCAGATTCTAATAAATCAATGGCTGCATCAACACCAGACAAATCCACAGGTTGAACACTGGCCTGATTTACCACAGGAACAGATACACTGATATTATCTGGCAATGCGTCTGTTGCCAAATCAGGTAAATTACCATCATGCAACATTTTTTTTACACCAGCAATTGTCATACCATGCGTGTACAGCAAATCTTTGATAACAATCAGCTTTTCAACCGTTTCAGCACGATAATATCTGCGACCACCAGCGCCTGTGGTTGGGCGCACCGCCGTTGGAAATTGCTTTTCCCAATATCGCAACGTGTGCGCCGGCACAGATAACCGCTTTGACAAATCATTTATCGAAACAAAATATTCTTTGCTTTCCACAGTACGCACCCGTTATTCTGTCACAGTCGATTCTGTGGATTCAGCAGATTCTTCGTTTGCGCCTTCGATTGCGATTGCAGATACAACCTTTTCGTCTTCCGCAGTACGGAACAAAGTGACACCCGCAGTCGAACGACCTGCAATACGAACGTCATGTACAGGCGTACGAATAATTTTTCCGCCGTCTGTCACCATAATAATGTCTTGGTCGTTTGTCACAGGGAACGAACCAGCAACAGCAGTGTTTTTGCCGCCTAATTTAATATTTGTGAATCCGCCACCGCCACGATGTGTCAAACGATATTCGTACGAACTGGTACGCTTGCCAAAGCCGTTTTCAGAAACCGTCAAGATAAATTCTTCCTTGGCCGCCATTTCTGCCATTTTTGCTTCATCAAGAACAAGTGTTGTTTCTTCTTCGTCAGCAGACGCTTCTTCTTCAACGCCAGTCTCTGCACGACGCGCCGCACGCGACTGTTTGATATATGCCGCACGAACAGCAGAATCTGATTCACCGCGATTCAGCATCGCCATACCAATAATTCTGTCATCTTTGCCCAATGTTATACCGCGAACCCCAGTTGAATTACGTCCTGCAAATACACGAATTTCAGGAACCGCAAACCTGATTGCACGACCACGATACGTTGTCAAGAATACATCTTGATCTTCGTTGCATGGCAACACAGAAATCAAACTGTCGCCTTCGTCCAACTTCATTGCGATTTTTCCGTTTGCGCGAATTGAATCAAAGTCACACATCCGATTGCGACGAACCGTACCCGACGCAGTCGCAAACATCAAGAAATGTTCTTTGCCAGATTCTTTGACGCGTTCTACTTCTTCTTCGGAAACAGGTAATATTGCTGTAATTGTTTCGCCTTGGGATAAAGGCAACAAATTAATCAACGGACGCCCCTTGGCGGCAGCAGCTGCTTCTGGTAATTTATACGTCTTTAATTTATAGCATAATCCCTTGGAACTGAAGAACAGCAATGGTGTATGTGTATTTGCAACAAACACTTGAACAACATAATCGTCTTCTTTGGTGGCCATTGCATTACGTCCTTTGCCGCCGCGCTTTTGCGCACGATATGTATCCAACGCAACACGTTTTATATACCCTGTATTGGTGACAGTGACAACCATATCTTCGCGAGCAATCAAATCTTCAATATCAATATCAATTTCCGCATCAGAAATTTCTGTCCGACGAGGCGACGCCCAATTATCGCGCACAGCAATCGTTTCTTCACGAATTATTTGAATAATGCGTTCCGCACTGCCCAAAATTTCCAACAAATCACGAATTGTCGCACCAAGTGTTGTCAAATCGTCATGAATCTTGTCACGTTCAAGACCAGTCAAACGATGCAATTGCAATTCCAAAATTGCACGCGCTTGGTCTTCGGACATAAAGAACATCCCGTCTTTGTATTCGGTGTTTGGATCATCAATCAACTGGATATACGATTCAATATCGTTGGCACGCCAACCACGCGAAACCAACGCTTCACGTGCAGCTTCTGGGTTTGGACTGGACTTGATAAGTTCAATGACTTCATCCAAATTACCAACAGCAACAGACAATCCCAGTAATGTATGCGCACGATTACGCGCTTTGTTCAAATCAAATATTGTGCGACGGCGTATAACTTCGCCACGAAAATCAATAAACGAATCCAGTACACCACGAATATTAAACAACATCGGGCGCCCACGATTCAACGCCATCATATTAACAGGGAAACTGGTCTGCATTTCTGTGTATTGGAATAAATGATTTAACACAACATCAGCAATCGCATCGCGCTTTAATTCAATAACAATACGCAAGCCTTCTTTGGAAGATTCGTCGCGAATTTCAGAAATACCTTCGATTCTTTTGTCTTTTATCAGTTCTGCGATTTTAATAATCATTTGCGCTTTGTTAACTTGATAAGGAATCTCGTCAACGATAATCGCGGTATGATCACGAAAATCTTCGGTATGAGTTTTTGCGCGAACAATAATAGAACCACGACCTGTTGTATGCGCTTTGTACGCACCAGCGTGCCCCATAATCATCGCACCTGTCGGAAAATCAGGACCAGGAATAATCGTAAATAATTCATCGTCTGAAATATTCTTGTTATCCAAAATCGCCAAAATACCATTGCAAACTTCGCCAAGATTATATGTCGGCACATTTGTCGCCATACCAACCGCAATACCCGAACCACCATTTACCAAAAAATTTGGAAACTTGGCCGGCAACACAACAGGTTCTTGCAACGACCCATCAAAGTTAGGCTGCCAATCGACTGTATCTTTATCCATATCGTCCATCAAAGTTGCCCCCAACTTTGACAGGCGCGCTTCGGTATAACGCATCGCCGCAGCTTTGTCGCCGTCACGCGAACCAAAATTACCCTGACCTTGGACCAACATTTCGCCCATAGAAAAATCCTGGCCCATACGAACCATTGCTTCGTAAATAGAACTGTCGCCATGCGGATGATATTTACCCATAACATCACCGACAATACGCGCAGATTTGACCGTTGGCTTGGTCGCAGGCGCAACATCGTTCATAACGTACAAAATTCTGCGATGCACAGGTTTGCACCCGTCACGAACATCAGGCAACGCACGATCAACAATAACCGACATCGCATAATCTAAAAAACTGGTGCGCATTTCGTGTTCCAAAGAAGACTGTGGAACGCGGATTTCATTAACTTCATTTATATTTTCTGACATACTACCTTTCCCTAAGTTTTTCACATACAAAACATAGCAAATTTTTGCGCTTTGGGTCAAGAAATAATGCCAAAAAAATAACTTGACAAATATATTCTTTGTGGCTACCATAAAGATGATATAAAAAAGGATAAGAAAACGATGTTTTTACCATTTTGGAAATTATTTGCGTATATATTCATATACTATATGATTATCGAAGGCTTGAAATCCGCCGGGTTGATAAAATCTAAATAAAAAGGTTGCGTTTTTATAAAACCTGTGATTAAATAGACGCACAAATGGATTTTTTCGACGCACCGGAAAAATATGATGCTGTTTTGGCGCGACGAAAACAAAAGAACATTAAATAAAAAAACTAAGGACACAAGTCATGGCAACAAAACGCACATACCAACCTTCTAAGACACGCCGTGTTCGCACACACGGTTTTCGTGCAAGAATGGCAACTGCTGGGGGGCGCGATGTTTTGAATCGTCGTCGCGCATGTGGTCGCAAAAGATTGGCTACAACAGCTGTAAATTAAAAAAAGCCCCATTTGGGGCTTTTTATTTTTTCTGTTTTGTTCTTGACAAAAGATTCTGCTTGGTAATCATATAAATTATGAACAAAAAAATATTTCTATACATTAAACACCTTGTCACAAGCCGTCACGTATCTTGCGATTTAAACGACGGCATCGCTTCGTATTTTATAGAAGACGATGACGTGTGTGCATTTTTCTTGTCAGAATACTCGCATATGGAAAACAATATTATATTCTGCCGTTACGCAATCCAAATCAACGACGAAACTGTTGCCGATATGATTGTTCCTGGAAACAAGCACGTTGACAACGAAACGGTAAACGATGTAAAAAAATTGTTCGAACTGTGTTCACAAAAAGTAATTTATCAAGAAATTTTGGCACAAAAAAATTACTTTTTAAGAGCGATGAAAGACACACATTTAAAAAATTAAATCGCACGAACAACCCTGCAAAAAGTCAAACCATAAACAGATGCCGCACCTGCGCGCTTTAACACACTGCGTAATTCAGAAAATGTTGCGCCAGTTGTCATAACATCGTCAATCAATAAAATCTTTTTACCACGAATATTTTCTGGATGCACCACACTGAAAACACCGCGAATGTTTTCTGCACGTTCACGCGCAGTTTTGTGCCCCATATTTTCACGATGACAACGCACAACAGAATCTAAATCTATTTTTAAATTTAATGCACGAGCAACAGGTCGCGCCAAAAGTGTCGCTTGATTATAACCGCGTTTAAATAAACGCCTGTACGCCAGCGGGACAGGCATAACAACATCTGCATCAACATCTATATCGCGCAAAGCCCATATCATCGCATACGACATAAACAAAGCATAACTTGTACGACCCGCGTGTTTAAAGGGCAACATTGCAGAACGCGACGCATCATCATATACACACGCACTGCGAATCCAATCAAGTTCACACTTGCCAGACGCACACACAGGACACAATGGCGCACCACCTAAATCCAAATCCGCCGGAAAAGGATACCCACACTTTACACACTTTGGATTATCAATCCAATTTATCGCAGCCCAACATTCTGGACACAACTGACCATGTGCAGATACCGGCGTATCACACAATGGACACGCCGGCGGAAATAAAAATCCTGTTAAAAAATTTAGAAATTTTACCACGACATACTTTTATAAGTTTTTTGACCGATTTTATTACCAAAAATATCACGTTTTTGCTGTGTCAATGTATCATACTGGTCGCGCGAAATTATACGCAACACAAAACCAGGTTCTTCACGTTGAGACAACACAGGAACAATACGTTGTTTTGACACGCCGTTGTCTGTTAAAACTTGTTCTACAATCGCCAAACGACGCGCTGCCAATTTTCTGGCATCTGTGTTTGTTGTCATATATTGTGGAATAGCAACCTGAATCGCACGCGTTGGCTTATTAACAACAATTCCAGCATATTCTGTCAGCAACGTATAATTTGCACGCGACAAAGCAGAATCTTCATTACGGAAATTTATTTTTATTTCCAATGGGCGGATACCACCTTCTTCTGACAAATCACGCTTTGCCGAAAAACCTTCGAAAGAACTGGACATATCGCTTGCAACATCAAAAGAATCGTCCGCAGAATATGTAGATAAATGCTTGTTTTCGGACAAAAAGGTTTTTCTGAACGCTTGCCGTAATTGGGTTGGCGACATTGAAGTCATATCTTCACGCGCAGTCACAATACGTGGCGACAATTTCTTTTCAACATTACGCACCAAAACATCGGGTTCCTGATTCATTTCGACAACCATTCGACGCAATGACACATTCGGTGTATCATTAGACGCAACCGAAACTGGACGTTCTGTCACAACAGGCGCAGAATCCACGCGCGGCGAAACAGCGCGCACACTGTTTGCTGCACGTTTTTGCAAATCGTTTAAACGTGTAATTTTATCTTCTAATCCTGTGTCGGATATTTTATCGGCCACACTGGCAAACGACTTGTCAATTCTTTCTTCGGGCAAAAGCGCGTCTGTACGAATTACAGAAAATTCATCAAGCGTCGGCATACGCAAAGTATTATTATTTTTTGCCCACAAATCAGCACTGGGACGACGTGGCACCAGAACATCATTATTAGCAATAATTTTTTCACCAGCATCCAAAGACGCAACAGGTTCAGCAACTGTTTTTTTTGCGCTGCGCGCAACAACTTTTTTAGTACGGGTTGGTGCCGATTTTTTCACAGCTGTGCTGACAACACTTTTTTCCGCAGCACCAAATGCAGCACGCGCGGACACGCCGCCCGACGCAACATTAACAACCGGCAAATGCGCACTGGCAAACGCCGGCAACGCAATAAAAACAGACAATACAGAGATTGTAATACGACGCATTTTCCTTTCCTTCCGTCTTTATCATAGAACAAATGACAAAACGCACGCAAGCAGAAAAATACATCTGTTATATTTATTTTGTTATTTCATCAGCAATTAAATTCACAGCATTATTTTTTACCAACGATTTTTGCGCCATTTTTGCCAATCTTGATGGGTTATCAAATAATTCTGCCAAAGTAGAAGTCAACCAGCGAACCGTAAATTTATTTTGTGGTATTGCAAAACCACCACCATTTTTTGCAAAGCTGTCTGCATTTGCTGCTTGGTCTGGATTTATCCCCAACGGAACCAATATCGCAGGACGACCAATTGTTTGCAATTCGACAACTGTACTGGCACCACTGCGTCCAATAACCAAATCTGCGCCCGAAATCGCGCCAGCCATATC
Source organism: Candidatus Enterousia sp. (assembly GCA_045576255.1). Taxonomy (GTDB): domain Bacteria; phylum Pseudomonadota; class Alphaproteobacteria; order Rs-D84; family Rs-D84; genus Enterousia. The sequence goes on along the minus strand of JAZNGD010000021.1, from coordinate 13,148 downwards.
ATGAACAAAAGACAAAACATTTGCATGAATTTTATTGTCTGCGTAAAAACGCTGTAATTTTTCAACATTTTCTGGGCGCGTTTGATGCGTGACAAAAATCTTTTTATTTTTTAACGCAGCAATCGATTGCGGTACAACTTCATCAAGAATTTGCGCCCCCAAAGAACCGCCTGTCACAAACAAACGTGACGCATTTGGCAATGCAGCACCTGCGCATGACAAAAAGTCTGAACGCACAGGCAAGCCTGTATAAACGACTTGCGTTGTTGAATTTGATATGCCGGAAACCTTTGGAAAGCTGGTCATCAATGTTTTTACCCAGCGCATCGCAAATTTATTTGCGCGACCAATCGCAGCATTTTGTTCGTGCAGAAACGTCGGCACCCCCCAAACGTGCGCCGCAAAAACCGCAGGCACAGACGCATACCCACCAAACGCAACAACGCGCTCTGGGCGGAAAAACATAAAACGGACTGTCAACGCCATCGCAGAAACACCAATCTTGAACAAAGCCCACATTTGTTTTATACGACTTTTAGCGCCAACACCAGACGCCCAAATATGAACTATACGTACGCCACATGGCACATCACGACGAACCATATCACGCACACGACCATCACAAGAAACAGTCACACGATGTCCACGTGCCACCAATTCTGTTACGACACTTAACGCAGGATAAACGTGGCCACCTGTACCACCTGTTGCAATCCATATTTTCATAACGACACCCCTTTTATTATTTCCATTTGTCTTCACGAATAATCGCCAAGACCATACCAAACAACAAACAATACGCAACTAATGAACTGCCACCGTATGAAATAAACGGCAAAGTCATACCTTTGGGTGCAAACAAGTTCAACGTAGTTAACATATTAAAGCATACCTGGGAAGCAAACAGCGCAGCCGTCCCACCAGCCGCATATAAAACAAACAAATCACGCGAATTGGTGGCGTTTACAATCAGTCTGCGAAATACACAAAACAAAACTATTAACAATCCGCACGCCAAAATCGCACCAAGGTCTTCTGCAATTGCGGCAAAAATAAAATCTGTATGTGCGTCTGGCAAATACTGTTTAACGAACGCATCATCACCACTGCCCAGCAAACCGCCATTACGTATTGAATTTACAGATTGATCAACTTGATATGTATCACCAGAACCAGTAAAGAACGAAATTATTCGACGATGTACGTGTGGCAAAGTAAAAAATGCAACCAACAATCCCATAAAACCAACCCCCATTAAAACAGGAATTAAAACCAATGGAAGACCAGCTATAAACATCATTGCAGACAAAACCAAACCATACAAAACAGCCGTACCAAAATCCGGATGAAAAAAGATTATAAATTCAACAACACCAAATAACGCCAAATAATAAGACCAACTTAACCACGTATCTAAACGCCACGCAGATTTGTTAAAGAAAATACTTTCACCGTATCGTTCTTTCATCTTGGACAAGAAATACGCAGTCATTATCACAAAACCCGGCTTCATAATATCAGCAGGCATAATATTTACAAAGCCAAATGACACAAATCGCGCAGAATTATTAATTATATGTGGCGCAATGACTGTTAACGGCAACAACGCCAATCCAAACGCAAGGTTTGCACCAGACAACAACAAGACTTGTTTTTTATTCAAAAAACTTGTACCAAACAAAACCGTCAACCCAATAAGATAAAACGGTATAGCCTTGACCAAAAAGAAATGCCAACTTTGTCCAATACGTTCAGCCGCAACCGAACCAGCCGACAATGCAAATATTACCGATAACAAAATCAGCAATAAAATACACCCCAACAGCCGTCTGTCTATTTCAAAATACCAACTGGTTAATCTACTTTCATCACTGCGTTTTATTCTGAACATCCCAAATTACTTTTCTTTATGCAAACTTCAAGAACACTAATGCCAAACCCGAAAACAAAATAGATATAACAAAAAAGCGCTCTACTATTTTTGTTTCTGGCCAACCTAACTCTTCAAAATGATGATGCAATGGCGCGCGCAAGAACACACGACGACCAGTGCCTGTGATTTTGCGAGACGCTTTGAAATACATTGTCTGGATAAATGAAGACAACAAAATCAAAACCATCATACCTGCCGCAATTCCCATTACAAGTTCTGCTTTTAACAACATTGCGACCGTTCCCATAAATCCGCCCAACGCCAAAGAACCAACGTCGCCCATAAATATCGAAGCAGGCTTGGCATTGTACCACAAGAATCCTAAAACCGCACCAAATACTGCGCCCAATACTGCATACAAACCACTGGCCATCGGTAAAAACATTACCGTATCCATAAACCCAATACGTGTCGCACCATACAAGGCAACAACTAAAACAACCAAGACCGGCATATATAACTTGGACAACATACCGTCTAAGCCATCTGTAATATTGGTGGCGTTCGCACTGCCACAAATAACAAAATATGCAAACACATAATACAACAGACCCAATGGCAAAAGAATACTTGCACCAATAGACAATGAATACTCAGGAATATAAGGCGGCATCGTTTTGTTAATCAAATAAGCCAAAATTACAACAAATACACCTTCGACAATCAGACGCGTCAATGGCGACAAACCATTTGATGCTTTTTTTGATTGTGATGAAACTTTTTTATAATCATCAACAAACCCCAGTACGCCGAACATAACCAACGCACCCAGCGCAATCCAACCAGTAGGATTATGCAACGGCATAAACAGCAAAGCCCCAAACAAAACAGCCAACACAATTAAAATTCCGCCCATTGTTGGTGTGCCTGCTTTTTTAAGATGAGCTTCGGGGACATTTTCACTGATAGGTTGTCCTTTTTTCTGAACGTTGCGCATCAATAGAATAAATGGTCGCCCCAACAAAATCATCGTCATAAACGCCACCAAAAAACCACCAGCAAATTGAGTCCAACCACTGGCAAAAAATGAAACGCCATAATTTAAAAAATAATTTGTCAGCATAATAAAATCCTTTCCTTATGCTGATTATTTTACCACAAAATATCAGATAAACAAATGGTATTATGATTAAAAAACACCACCAACAACAACATTGTCTTTGGCTGCCGTTTTTACAGATGCAGGATTTGGTTTTTGTCCCGGTTTGAACACTTCTTGGATAATAGTTCCATTCGAATCGATATTAGCCGCCACACCACTGCGACGATTGACGCGCACAAAATTCATACCGTCAGGAACAGCAAAAGGCTGATTCTTTTCTTTGGCCAACGCCACACGCATAAAGTCTGCAAAAACACGTGCCGCCATATGTGAACCTGCGCCGCGGCCCAAAGATTTTGGCGTATCATAACCCAAATAAACGCCTGCGATTAAATTCTTGGAAAAACCGACAAACCAAACGTCTTTGACATCGTTTGTTGTTCCAGTTTTACCAGCGATTGTATGCCCGGATACGCGCGCCTGTTTTCCTGTACCGCGTTCAACAGCACCTTGTAAAATAGACACCATTTGATACAAGCTTTGTTCATCCGACAACGGTTCGACATTATTTTCATCACTTGACGGCAACAAATCGTCCGACCATTCAACAAAATCTGTCTTGGCGCCACCAATCACATTACCATATCTGTCTTCGATATAATCGACCAATTTCGATTTAATTACACGACCACCATTAACAAATGCCGAATATCCCAACACCAGTTTTTCCAATGTTGTTTCGCCAGACCCCAACGCCATAGACAAGTTCATATTCGTCATATTTTCTGGATAAACCCCAAAACGTTGCGCGACTTCGATTGCGTTTTCAGTCCCAATTTGTTCAACCAAACGCACAGTTGTCACATTACGCGAAGTTTCTAATGACAAGCGCAACGGCACGTCGCCCAAGAACTTTTTATCGTAATTTTCAGGCTTCCATAAAGTGTCATCTTCGCGCCATCCAACAATCGGCGCGTCCAACAACATTGTTTGTGGCGACCACCCGCGTTCCAGCGCAGCCAGATAAACAAATGGCTTTATTGTAGACCCGATTTGGCGATAACCTTGGGTTGCGCGATTAAACGAACTTTCCGCAAAAGAACGACCGCCAACCATTGCAACAACACGCCCAGTATGCGGATTCATTGCGATAAGCGCACCTTGTAATTTATCACTGCGTCCTGAATTAAACGTATCCAGTTCTTTATTCAGCGCATCTGTTGCGGCACGTTGCAATTCTGGCACAATAGTTGTTTTAATATACAAACCATCGTTATACAACTTTTCGCGCCCCAACGTACGCAGTAATTGACGACGAACATCTTCGGCAAAATATTGTAATTCTTCGGACATTTGGGCAGTAAACCCACTGTTGATATTTAATTCTTCTGTTGCTGCGACATCTGCTTCTGATTGCGAAATAAAACCTTCTTGGACCATACGACGCAGAACATAATTACGACGTTCGACCGCGCGGTCGCGATTATTAGGCGCCTTGGGCAAGGACGCCAAAAACGCACATTCTGCCAAAGACAATTCATTAACAGGCTTGTTAAAATACATCAACGCAGCCGACCCAACCCCATATGCGCGCGCACCCAAGAATATTTGATTTAAATACAAGGTCATAATATGTTCTTTGGAAAAAGCCCGTTCCAAACGCAATGCCAGTATGGCTTCTTTAATTTTTCTGGAAATCGTGCGGTCGGACGACAAGAAAAAATTCTTGGCAACTTGTTGTGTAATGGTTGACGCGCCAGACAAAGTCGCATTTGCACCAAACATTCGCATTGTATTATTTGCAATCGCACGTATTATACCCTGAACATCAATGCCGGGATGCGTCCAGAAATTTTGGTCTTCGGCCGCAATAAAGGCATTAACCAATTGCGATGGCATATCAGCATAGTCAATAAACACACGTCTTTCTTCGGCGTATTCAATTAACAAAGAACCATCAGACGCATAAAGGCGCGTCGCCACAGGTGGCGCATATGTTGCCAACTTTTTATAATCGGGCAAATCATTACCATAAATCAACACCAACCCAGCCAACAGCGCAACCGCACCGACAAAGCCCCAAAAGAAAAAATTTAATAAATATCGCCCAATTTTCTTAATTTTCATAACAAAACCAATTCTAGGACAAAAAAATCACAATCGCAAGCGGATACTGAACCCCACAAAATATCACACGATAGGGTCGGTAGGAATAACTTCATTTTCATCGGATTCGACTTCTTTACAAACACCACCTTCAAGAGTTTGTCCGTCAGAACATTTTTTGATGCACGCACCACCACTTGCCGCATAACCGGTTTGACATTTACACTTGTCGTTTACACAAACTCCGCTATCATTGCACCCACCTACCATAAACGTTGAATATTCGGGACACAACATAGACTGTTTGATGCACGCACCACCACTTGGCGCATAACCGGCTTGACATCCACACTTGTCGTTTACACAATTGCTGTCGCACCCTTCTACCATAAACGTTGAATATTCGGGACACAACATAGACTGATAGAACAATTCAGATATATTTGTTATGCACGTGTCAGTATTGTCTTCAGGGCAGCTTAAATCATCCCCATCAAATACAGCATACGCGCAAGTCAACGCGACATTACGGCACGCGCCACGCATTACTTTATATATACTGCCTACGTTCGCAGTGCTGGACCAAGAATTAACCTGGGACACTTGTTGATTATAGCAATCAGATATATCGACCATACATTCTGATGCGTAATCAGAAATAATTCTTTGCTGGGCTGCACGAATATTAACCATCGCACGTTGAACGTAATTTATAACAATATCATTATATGGCATATAATTACCATTTTTATCGTACGTATAATTCTGACACTTGTCCAAAACTGCACGACACAAACCTTCGTCAGTGACTTTTTGTTTGGTTCCGATTTTTGTCAGCAAATATTTCGCAACACATGAACCATCGTTGGCGTTGGTCTTGCAACCTTCAACATTCATCACCGTATTGCTGTATGCTTTATTCAAAAATTCTGTCCCAATCTGGGCATTATTATAATGTTGCATAAACGCTGTTATATCTGAAATATCTTGCCCAATAACAACTTCGCCATTTTCATCAATATAACGCTTGGTCGGGTCAACACATTTAAAATAATTATCACCACAAACCATTTCGTCTTTCATACACGTTTCCAATGCACCAATACACTGGGTCGCGGTATAAGTGTTTTTATTTTGCAACACTGTCAAGCGCGCCTTTTGCAACATACGATTTGCGCTGCGTACATTTGATAACAATGTATCATTCATTTTTATCAAGCCTTGTTCGTACGCAACACAATCTTTATCGATTGCCAATTCATAATTTCCAAGAATTTGCCCTGTGTCTGCGCCGGCCTCTTTACACTGATTTAAAATTGAATTACAGCGTTTTTTTGCCGCGTTGTATAAACTTTTACCGCGCAGATTTGCAAAATTACTGTCGTCGCTGGTAAGAAAATCCAAACTGAATAAATCAGATGAATCACCAGAAAAATCAATATCCATATCAATACCAAAGTCGCCACTTGCCGAATAAGAAGACGAACGATTTACAGTTGGGTCACGAATTAAATCTTCGATTTCTTCCAACATACCGCGCGTTTCGGACGTATCTTTGGTATTGCTTAAAACCTCTTCCGCTTCGGTTTCGGTCATAATCGCACGAATTTCATCAGCAGACAATCCGACATATCGGATACGTTGCGCAACTTCATTTAATTGCACATTCGCATCTTTGACTGCGGTTTCGACTTTGTTATACTTGGTCAAATTTTCTGAACAAGAACATCTTTTTTGATTTGCATCAACAATTGAACAAAACTGATCCATACATTCATTGTATTGCGCCTGACAAGATGCATTCAAAGCCTTGGCTTGTTCCAATCTTTCTGTCGCTTCGGCAAACGTTTCAGCAGTTGCAGCACGCGAACGAACACCGCGCACAGTTTCATCTATATTAGACCCGGTTTGGACACCAGTGTTTCCGATTGTTGCACGTCCGCCAACTTCGGCTGTACTGGGGCGCAACACCACCCCGGCACGACGCACAGACGGATTATTATTTATACTGGCAGAAGACACGCGTTCGTTGCGACCAACCGTATTCACAGCAACACTTAATGCACTGCGTCCAGATTTTTCTTCGGTCAAAGCATTTACACGTGACACAACACCACTGCGACTGGCGATTGTCTTGACCGGTGTCGCCGTATCATTTGCACCAGAAAAAACACGCGACACAGTCGCCCGAACATTTGATGCAGCCGTACGACCAGCAGACGATTTTGAATCTGCTTCGTTATGATTTGCATCACGTGTCGCAACGCGCGATACCGTTGTACGCGACGATGTTGTTGACACCTTGGCATCGTTTGAACCAGTTGGAATTACACGCGAAACAGCGCCATCAGCAGCAATCGCACTGGGCGCACAAACAACAATAGCGAAAAAACAAGTCAGCAGTTTTTTCATTCTCTTTCCAAGAATTATAACACAAATCAAAATTTAATAAAAGAAAAAATCAGCAAAACTGCGACTTAGTCCAACAAAAAAAACGCCGAACAGCGTTTTTTATTCAACCCAAATTTGTGCGGTACTGGTTCCATCTGCCCCAACCGGAATTGTACCCAATGCCGCCACACCAGCCTGTTCACGCGTTGCTGCAACAGCTTTTAACTTTGTTTTATCATTTTCATCGACTTCGATTGTAGGCGAATTTGTAATTATTTCTTGTCTTGTTTGCATCGCACTATCAACATAACCCTTGCTGGTCAACGCAGCGTGCGACGCAGTTGAAAAAAGCGCTAAAATTAAAGAAATAAGCACAGCTTTATTCATTACAAATTTCTCTCTAAATCTCAATTGATACGATTATAACAAAAAATCGACATTTGGGTCAACAGCCAAATTGGTTTTTTCTAAAATATTTTTGCTTTTGTTCCTGTTGTGTTGCACCAGATACAAATGTTATGTTCTGCGTATGTCAAGCGAACACAAAAATTCTGCGATTGTTCTGGGAATGCACGATGCACTGGTATCACAAACAGGCATTATAACAGGACTGGCATTTTCACTGGCAAATTCACAGCTGATTATAATGACAGTGATTATATCTGCTGTGGCAGACGGACTGTCTATGATGGCATCTAATTACCTGGCAGAATGTGAACGAACACAACGCAAGACCGCCATTTTTGCAGGATTATATACAGGTGCAGCCTTTCTGGCGACTTGTGTTTTATTAACAATCCCTTTTTTTATAACAAGTAATGTACCCCATGCTGTTTTGGCGTCTTTTGCGATTGCCGTAATTATTATATTTTTATTTAACTGGTGCCTTGCGCGAAACAGTAATCGAAAAATGTGGCAAAAATTCTTTGAAATGCTGGGGATTTGCATACTGGTATCTGTGATTGCATACTTTATTGGGCAGACTGCAAAAAACATATTGGGGATATAAAAGTTATTATAAAGACACCCCAGATTCTGCATTGCGCATACTTTGCGACAATACTTCTTTCTTGGCGTTGTCGACAACTTGTTCGTATCGTTTTATTCTTTCAAAAAAATCTTTATCACTTGCAGACAAAACAGGGGCTCTGCCGTACTTCATCGCAAAGAACAGATAATTAATAACAATAAAATCTGATTTTTTTACCTTGTCTATCAATTGTTTAAAAGCATCCATATTGTCAACTTTGATATAATTAACCAATTTTTTAACAATATCAATTTGGCGCAAATTTAATTGCTTTATATCATCGACTTTACCATTTCGCATACCAAAGGACGGGGTGTCTATTACTTTTCCGTTCTTGATATTCCCAGGATGCGCATCCGATATTGTAATGCCTTTGGTTAAATACGAAAAATATAATTTTTCCATCGCTTTTATAAAGCTGTGTTCTGTGTCTTTTTCAATAAAATCTGACACAACCCATGAATACTTGCGGCCATTATATTCAAAAACAGAACCAAAATACGCCTTGTTTAATAAATTCTTGGCACGATTCTGATGTTGCATAACGTTCAATTCACCGAATGATGAACGGCGATTAATTTTTAATGCGAATACTTCTGTGCCTATTTTTATTTTATAAACACTGCCAACAGAACCACGCGCAACATAGTCTATTGAAACCGGTTGGCCAAACAGATTTGATGCTTTTAATTCTATGGAATCGACATCTGTACCGTCCAGCTGCGAATGAAAATCGTGCGCAATTTTTGTTATAAAATCATTAAATTCTGCGGTCGCAGCCCCTATGTCAGACTTGTCAACATACTTGAATAATTGGGGCGGCAAACTGCCCACAGATTTATGAACTGTGCGATTAAATTTTTTCATATGTGAATTATATCATATATTTTTGTAAAAAACACAATTCAACAACAGAAAATTATTTTTTACCAATTTTTTTATTAACCCACTTGTCTATGCCACGTTGACGACCACCACCCCAACTGGACCAACCGTCTGTATCAACAATACAGCCATCGCAAAGCCCTGCAACGTCTGTAAAAGCTTTTCCACGACCACCGCCGCTGTGCGAAACAAAAGGAATTACAGTTTTGCCACTTAAATCGTATTTATGCAAAAAACTTTTTACGGGTTGCGCCAAATGATTTCCCCATACTGGTGACCCCAGAAAAACAATATCGTATTCCGAAACATTAAGTTCTGGGCCTTGTAATTCTGGAAATTTGTTTTCTTGTATTTCCGACATCAGCCGTTCTTTGCGGGCTTTGTCGTCATCAGGATAAGCTTCTACAACCATTATACGGTAAACATCGCCACCAGACGCATCAACAATTGCACGCGCAACATCACCTGTATTGCCGTCCTGCATAGAAAAATATGCGACTAAAATTTTTGGGGATTTTGTACTGACGTTATCCATCGCGTTCGCACCACCAAACAACAATACGGCAGGCAAAAACATATAAAATTTATTTAACACTGGGCTCTCTCTTCCTCTGGCATACAAATAATGACACATACTGTCACACAAAGCCACAGGAACGATTACCCAAATAAAAACCGCCCAAATGGACGGCAAAAAATTATCGTGTTTTTTGTGCTTTGGCACGAAACGGGCAAGAAATCGCAAAGATTTCGCGATAATCTGCCCCACCAAGTGCGCGCGGACAATTTTTATCTGTGCAGCCCTTGGATTTATTCGGATTGTATTTGCACGAAAATTTACGTACAGGTTCTGTCCATTCAATTTCGTTGCGTCCAAATTGACATGCAACTTTAAAAAATTCTTCTGCGGCCACGGCGTCCAAGCCATAACGTTCACGAACATATTCACAACCTTGGACAGTATGTTTTACAATATTCACCGAAAAACTGTCGCCATTGCGAATTATATATACTTTACAGTTATCGTCACGATATTTTCTTATGACATTAAAACTGCGTTCATATACATCCCAAAAAACACTATCTATCATAATATACACCAGTTCTTTTTTTTCGGATTCAGAATAACATACAAATATCAATTTGCAACAAAAAAACCGCCGGGGGTGGCGGTTTAAAAATTCGGTTTTTATATCATTAACTGGATTTATTCTGGCGACGACCTACTCTTCCGTGGCTTAAGCCAAAGTACCATCGGCGATACGGGGTTTCCCTGTCTGGTTCGGGATGGAACAGAGGGTGGCTCCCGCTCAATAATCACCAGAATAAATCCAGCGAACATCATAATTCAATATTGAATCAATATCTAACGTTCTCTTCAAGCATACCGTCTGGCTTTTAAAAAGTCAAGACGATAAGATAAAAAGTCAATGGTTCGATTAGTACTGTTAAGCTAAATCCGTCACCGGACTTACACACACAGCCTATCAATGTCCTAGTCTAGAACTGAACTCATGGGGATATCTTATCTTGTGACCAGCTTCCCGCTTAGATGCTTTCAGCGGTTATCTGTTCCGAACATAGCTACCCTGCGGTGCCGCTGGCGCGACAACAGGTACACCAGAGGTTCGTTCGACCCGGTCCTCTCGTACTAAGGTCAAGTTCACTCAAATATCCAACGCCCACAGTAGATAGGGACCTAACTGTCTCACGACGTTATTAACCCAACTCACGTACCGCTTTAAATGGCGAACAGCCATACCCTTGGGACCTGCTCCAGCCCCAGGATGCGATGAGTCGACATCGAGGTGCCAAACACTACCGTCGCTATGGACGCTTGGGTAGCATCAGCCTGTTATCCCTAGAGTAGCTTTTATCCGTGTGCGATGGCCCTTCCATGTGGAGCCACCGGGTCACTATGACCGACTTTCGTCTCTGCTCGGAGTGTCCTCCTTGCAGTCAGGCTTGCTTTTGCCATTGCACTCACCGGCTGATTTCCGACCAGCCTGAGCAAACCTTCGCGCGCCTCCGGTACGATTTGGGAGGCGACCACCCCAGTCAAACTGCCCATCACGCACTGTCCCCCGCCCTGCTTCAAGAACGCGGGTTAGACACTAAAACACATCAGGGTGGTATTTCACCAACCGCTCCAGGCGAACCAAAATCCGCCCTTCAAAGCGTCCCACCTATCCTACGCAAATGAGTCCTAGTGCCAGTACGAAACTGCAGTAAAGCTTCATAGGGTCTTTCCGTCTAGCTGCGGGTACCCGGCATTTTCACCGAGAATTCAATTTCGCTGAGTCTATGTTGGAGACAGTGTGGAGATCGTTACGCCATTCATGCGGGTCGGAACTTACCCGACAAGGAATTTCGCTACCTTAGGACCGTTAGAGTTACGGCCGCCGTTTACTGGGGCTTCACATCAATGCTTGCACACCTCTGCTTAACCTTCCAGCACTGGGCAGGCGTCAGTCCCTATACATCATCTTATACGATTTAGCAGAGACCTGGGTTTTAAGTAAACAGTCGCCCCCACCTGGTTTGTGTCACCTGATTAAAGTTGCCTTGAAACAGGTCATCCTTATCCCGAAGTTACGGATGCATTTTGCCTAGTTCCTTCAACATAGTTCTCTCAACCGCCTTAGTCTACTCGACTCGAGCACCTGTGTTGGTTCTGGGTACGATCTATACGCTGGGGCTATTTCCTGGAACTGCTTCACTGCATCACCAATCCGATAAGGTAAAACAATTTACGCAATTCGTCACTCACCAGCAGGTCACGGAATATTAACCGTGTTCCCATCGACTACGCCTTTCGGCCTCGCCTTAGGGGTCGACTCACCCTACCCTGATTAACATTGGATAGGAACCCTTGCTCTTACGGCGTCAAGGTTTCTCACCTTGATTAGCTGCTACTCATGCCAACATTCGCGCTTCTGATACCTCCAGGTCGGCTCACGCCTTGCCCTTCACAGGCTTACAGAATGCTCCGCTACCGCGACACTTACGTGCCACCCGCAACTTCGGTAGATGATTTTAGCCCCGTTACATTTTAGTTGCCGAAACTCTAATAGACCAGTGAGCTATTACGCTTTCTTTAAACGATGGCTGCTTCCAAGCCAACATCCTGGTTGTTTTGGAATCTCGACTCACTTTCCCACTTAATCATCATTTGGGGACCTTAGTTGGCGGTCTGGGCTGTTGCCCTCTCGTCCACCGACCTTAGCACCGATGGACTGTTTCCCATGCTATTTATTTGTTGGTATTCAGAGTTTGATATGGGTTGGTAAGATTTTACTCCCCCTAGCCATTTCAGTGCTTTACCCCCAACAACGAACACATGAGACACTACCTCTATAGTTTTCGCGGAGAACCAGCTATAACGGGGTTCGATTGGCTTTTCACCCCTAGACACAAGTCATCCCCTAGTGTTGCCATACTAGTGGGTTCGGCCCTCCAGCGACTGTTACGCCGCCTTCAGCCTGCCCATACCTAGATCACCCCGCTTCGGGTCTATTACTGCATACTCAAGTCGCCCTATTCAGACTCGGTTTCCCTACGCTTACACCTAACGGCTTAGGCTTGCATGCAATAATAACTCGTTGGCTCATTATACAAAAGGTACGCCATCACCGGAAAACCGGCTCTGACAGCTTGTAGGTATTCAGTTTCAGTGTCTATTTCACTCCCCCTTCGGGGTTCTTTTCACCTTTCCCTCACGGTACTTGTTCACTATCGGTCAATCAGGAGTATTTAGCCTT
>JAZNGD010000020.1:0-13256 GCA_045576255.1 Candidatus Enterousia sp. | reverse complement strand
CAGTTCGGATACTACGCGGGGCAGGGCAGATAAAGCACTGGATTGTGAACTGAATTCATTCCCGGCTGCCCAGACCAAGATGGCGTCTTTTTGAATGGCAGCTTGTGTTAATGCGTCAACAAAATAAGAATCTGTCATTTGTTCAATTTGTGTGCGCGAATAGACTTGGTTGGCATATACGTTTGATGCAGACCAACTGAAATTATAAATATTTGCATCGTATGCGCTGTTGATAATTTTGCCAATTTCATAGAACGATTTGAATTCGTCTTGTTCGTTTGTGATTTGATATTGAACTGTCTTGGCGTTGGGGGCAATTTGATCGGATGTGATTGCCGCAATATTTTTGCTGTGCCACGTTGAAGGCGCAGAATCAAATATGGCGATTACAGAATCTTTGCCTGTAAAACCACGCGACAAAGAATACCCCAGTCGAATTTCGTCGTATTGCGCAGCGTTACGCATATAGTTTGATTGGGATGTCATTGTGGCGACGCGCGCAAAGTCAATGTCAGAACCAACTTGGTCATAAGAATCACGACTGGTCGCAGATGTGGCAGATATATTTGTTGGGGCAGATGGGGTGTCGCTTGATGAAGCGCCTGCAAACAAAGCAATTGTGCCGCCAATCAGTGCAACGGTGCCGCCTGTGACAAATGCGGTGGTCGTAAATAAAGAATTTTCAGAAACAGAACATTTGTCTGGGTTTTGACGACGGTATATTTCGTTGGCGCAATTGTCAGCATATGCCAAAGACGGCGCACATAAAAATGCACAACAAGTAATTAACGATAAAAATCCGCGACGTATCGTCATTTTTCTTCCTGTCGTTTTGATAGGCTTCACGCCCACACTATAAATATAGTACAAATATATACTTTGTCAATGTTTTGATAATGTTCCTGTGTTTTTTGTTTTTGGCGCGTGTTATAATGCTGTTGTTCGATTAACAAAGGGGAAAAGATATGAAAAAAATGTCTGTGTTTGCGATTGGCGCAGTGTTAATGTCTGGGGCGGCATTCGCAGAATTTGAAGAAACTGTTGTTGCAGTTGTTCAGCCTGTCGCTGTGCCAACCGGCGTCAAAGGTGGATTTGTTTCAGAAAACGAAACAATTGTGACGGTTAAACAAGTAAATGAAATGCGTGACGATGTACCTGTTATCGTCAAAGGAAACATAGTTCAGCGTATGGGAGGCGATAAATATCTTTTCGAAGATAAAACAGGGGCTATTACAGTTGAAATCGATGACGACGCATGGCGCGGTCAAAACATAAGTCCAAATGATACCGTCAAGTTGTATGGCGATGTCGACAGGGGGATTTTTAAAACAGAAATAGATGTTGATTATGTTAAAAAAATATAGGTTGTAAAAAAAAATAAAAGACGCACAGACTTGCGTCTTTTTTTTTATCTTTATTTTTGATACAATCAGTATACATAAGAAATCAAAAAAGTCAAGCGAACAATTTGTCAATTTTTGTCAAAAACAAGTTGAAATAAGTGGTTGAAATCAGTATGTAATATGGAACTTACAAAAAAGGGGGTTGTATGTTTCGAAAAATTGGTTCAGGCAAAGAGACAAAAATAGAAAATAATCAATTTCCAAAAAAGTTGGGGCTTTTTTATTGGAATATTATAAAAAAATTTCCGTTTTTTATAGGTCTGATGTTTTTTGGGCAGGTTATTCGTCATGCAGTCGATTTAAGTATTACGCCGTTGGCATCAATGTGGATGTTCGAAGTGTTTGAAAAGGCGACCGCTATGTCTATATGTGGTGTTCTGTATGCGCTTGGGGCGATTGCGATTGTTTATTTGATTCCGAATTTAGTGACGGTGTTCACGTCGTGGCTGTATGGTGCGTATGGGCAGTTGTTAAGTCGTTATAAAATGTATGTTTTATATGGCAGGTTGTATAATAATGATACTGATTTCTTTGTTAATCGTGCGTCCGGTCAAATTGGTCGGTATACAGGCGAAATACTAAACAACTTTTCGTTTTTGACGTATGAATTCTGGTCTCAGATGGTGGGGGTCGTTTTAGGATTCTTGTTTATAGTAGGGGCATTATTTACAATGAATGTCTGGCTGGTTTTAATTGTTTTGGGAAATGGTATTTTTCGAACTGTGTGGCAATGGCAGGTTCAAAAAAGAATAAACAAGGTCAGCAAGGAAGTGCTGGATGTTGAATCTGTTATGGGTGGGGTGCGTACAGATGGTTTGGATAATGTGATGACAGCCAAATATTTTGGCGCAACAGAGTCTGAAAATAAATATCTGTGGAAAATGCGCGAGCCATTGATTGGTTTGATTAGAAAAGAAATGTTCTTGAACAGGTGGCGTTGGTTGCCGACCAGTTTAGTTTGGTTGTTTTTAAGGCTGGTTATAGTCTGGATTTGTTTTAATTTGATACGGGGTGGTCAGATGACTGTTGCCCAGGCGGCTTTTGTTTGGGGGGCGGCGACATCTATTTCCAACGCGTTTGTGCGTTTGAATGATTTGATTCAGCGGTATTCTAATCTGCGTTCCAAGGCAAAACATGCGTGGGATGAGATTATTGTTGAACCGAAAATTACGGATAAGGTCGGCGCAAAAAATCTGAAAATCAAAGATGCAAAAATCGAATTTGATGATGTTAGTTTTGGCTATAACGATTCTGATGTTATTCATAATTTTGATTTAAAGATTGCATCGGGCGAACGCGTTGGCTTGGTTGGCTTGTCTGGTGCAGGTAAGACAACTCTTACGAATTTGTTGTTGCGTATGTATGATGTAAAAAGTGGTGTAATAAAAATAGATGGTATGGATATTCGCGGGGTAAAGCAGTTGTCATTGCGTAAGAATATTGCGCTGGTGCCCCAAGAAACGGCTTTGTTTAATCGTACTATTTTGGAAAATATCAGATACGGAAATTCGCACGCGTCACGGGCTGATGTGATTATGGCGGCAAAAAAAGCGAATATTCATGACTTTATATCTGGTTTGCCAAAAGGTTATGATACTTTGGTCGGAAATCGTGGAATTAAATTGTCCGGTGGTCAGCGTCAGCGTATTGCAATTGCGCGTGCGATATTAAAAAATGCGCCGATTTTGATTTTAGATGAAGCAACATCGGCTTTGGATTCTGCAAACGAAATGTTGATTCAGTCTGCATTGGCTAAGGTTATGCGTGGCAAGACGACTGTTGCGATTGCTCACAGATTGTCGACTTTACGAAATATGGACAGAATTATCGTAATGAACAAAGGAAAAATCGTGGAAACAGGAACTCATACACAGTTGTTGCGTGCCAAAGGAGAATATTATAAACTGTGGAAGATGCAGACAAGTGGGTTCGTTGGTGAATAAAATTTTATGTGCTTTTTTTGGCGTCTTTTTCTGTGGGGCGGCGCATGCCGTCCCGGCGGTTGTTGACTATGTATTAGATGGTGATACATTTGCCGCGGCTGTAAAGTTGGAAGATGATATCAGTATTACTGTGCGTGTTCGTTTGATAAATGTTGATACGCCAGAGATGAGCGGCGAATGCGCGCGTGAAATTGATTTGGCAAATCAAGCCAAAGAATATACAGAATCTTTGTTGCCACACGCAACGGTTGTTGAATTGAAAAATATTAAAGATGATAAATATTTGGGGCGAATTGATGCAAATGTAATTTTACCCGATGGGCGCGATGTTGGTGATGCGTTGGTGAAAAATGGTTTGGCGCGAAGATATAATGGCGGTCGTCGGTTGGGCTGGTGCGAATAAAAATATTTAACAGTTTTTTCTTTATTGTTTTTGGATGTTTTGATAAAATATAACGCATAAATAAAGTGTTTGTATATGGGAAAAATGCGTTCATATTTTATAGCTTTGGCATTGATGCCAATGGTTGCGTCTGCAAACGCGCTGACGTTGGACGAAGCGTTGCGTGCAACATATACGGCATGTGTGGGCATTGATGACGAATTATCCGATTTAAAAAAGATGGCTGGTATAAATACCGCTGTGACTGCGGCTGGTGCTGCGGCTGGTACTGGGGCGATTGTCACAGGGGTGATAAAAAACAGAACAGATACAGAAATCGCAGAAGTTGAACAACGGTTTATAGAATTAATTGAAAGAAAAAATAAAGAACATAATCGGAAAACGCTTATTTTCAATCGTAATGGTTTAAAAGCGCAAGTTCGGGATCTTTTACAGGAATTACAATACGATGAAAAAAGGGACGCAAGGGCCGATGCTGCAAAATTAGATTATTTGGATCCGCAATCCAAAAATCTGGGCAATTGGCGGACTGGGTTATTGGCGACGAATGCTGCGACCAATATCGCGGGTGCATTGATTGCCGGCACCAATAAAGTTGACAAAGAATTAGATGCACAAATTCGGGATTGTGTATCTGCTGTAAACAATCTGCGTGCTTCGATGATGCAGGCGCAATTGGATGGCCTGGACATAACCGAAGCGCGAACAATTGCGGACGCGTGTGATGATTATGCGACTGTTGATACGACCAAAATAAACAAGCGCGCAACTGGCGCAATGATTTCGTCTGCGGTTGGTGCGGCAACTGGGGTCGCCGGCACAGTGACCAGTGCAATGGCAAACAGCGAACCTGTGCGTATTAATATGAATGATTCTGGGATTGAAAAAGAAAAGAATTTAAACACAGCGTCAAACGTATTAGCAATTGGGGCGACGGCCGCGTCTGTTGGTGCAACTGTGTTTAATGCAGCGCAAATTGCTGCGATTAAAAAGGTTGCAAGTGTATCTGAAAAATGTACAGGGGTATTGAAATGACGAAAAAGATAATGCTCCTTTTTGCTTTGATTGGTTGGGCGGCAAGCGGTAGTGCCGCTGATATTAGTGTTGTGAATGATATGGATGCTGTTTTTGCTTTGGATTTGAATGCGGTTAATGAAGCGCGGGCTAAACTGAAAAGCTTTGGTGGTATTTCGCCCCAGGCTGTTTCGGAAAGTGCCGATATGCAACAGGAACTTAAATCGCGTATTACTGGATTTTTGGAAGATGTAATAGCTAATTCAGACGCGATATCGTTGGGGGAATTGACAAAATTGTGTCAAAAAAATATGAATGATGCGGTTGTGTGTCTTGATTTTATTGATGCTTATATGGGTTATAATATTGGCGATTCGACAGATTGTACTGTCGCGAAGAATGCACGTCCAGAATATCAAGGGCACAAGCCAGATTCATATAATTTTGCAGATGTTTATTCTTATTGTTTAAGAAGTGCTGGCAATTTTGCTTATGGTGTTTCTGGTGGGGTGTTAAGGGATGATTATGAATCAAATTCGATTGTTGGACAGTGTAAAACATTTTTGTATCATGTTGAAAGATGCCAGAATCATTTAATTTCTTATTATGCCGATTTGGCTTTGAATAAAAATGAAAACAGTGAAAAGTATAATTGTGTTTTAAATTTGTTGAAAACTGGCGAAATGGATTTGCCTGTCACAAATATGGAAAATCGTTGCAAATAAAAAAATGCACAGCCTGGCGCCTCCTGGTCTTATGGCACGTCAAGGGGTGGTGTTACGGGATTAATGTCCAGATAAAAAACGCCCAATTGGGCGTTTTTTTATTTTTATTGTTTTTATTTTGCGCGTTCAACGTATTCTAATGTTTCTGTGTTGACCACAATTTTTTCGCCTTGTTCGATAAACAATGGTACTTGAACACGAACGCCATTATCCAAGATTGCTGGTTTGCCACCACTGCTGGAAACAGTTTGGCCCTTTAATGCAGGTTCTGTTTCTTCAACGGTTGCAATAACTGTCTTTGGTAATGATATTGAAACAGGTTGGCCTTCGACAAAGTTCGCTTTGACAACCATTTCGGGCGCCAAGAACTTCATTGCTTCGCCCAGTGAATCAACCGGCATTGTGAACTGTTCATAATCAGACAGATTCATAAAGAATGCGTCTGTGCCGTCTGCATACAAATATTGACAATCGAAATCTTCAACCATTAATTTTTCGACCTTGTCTTCGGCGCGCCAGCGTTCGCCACCTTTGTTGCCGGAATCAATATCGCGCAGGTCGGCCTGGACAAAAGCGCCACCTTTGCCGGGTTTTACCTTGGTAATAGATGTGACAGAATAACGTTTGCCATTGTGGGAAATAACCCAGCCAACACGCATATCGTTTGCAATATGTGATGCCATTATAAATACCCCTTGGTTAAATTTACTGAATGATTATACAAACCAATTGTTTGAACGCAAGTTTTTTTATTTGTTTTTGCGTTTGTCTGCCCAATATCTGTCGATGCTGTCCATAATGATTTTATCAGCTGATTCACGATTTGCCCAACCGATAACCTTGGACCAAGCGTTTGGTTGCAGATCTTTATAGTGCTGAAAAAAATACTTTATCTTGGAACGCAGAATCGCAGGTAATTGTTCAATGTATTCTGTATCTGTATAAAAAGGGTCGACTTTGTCCAGTGGTACACAAATGATTTTTTCGTCGCCACCAGCTTGGTCTTCCATTAACAAGGCGCCAATCGGACGAACTTCGATTTGAATCCCAGGGTTCAAAGGGGCGTTGCATACAACCACGCAATCCAGTGGGTCGCCGTCATCGCCCAATGTCCCAGGAAAATATCCATAATTCGCAGGATATGCCATCGGGGCATGTAAAATTCTGTCTGCTTTTAACAGTCCTGTTTCTTTGTCGATTTCGTATTTAACACAGCCGCCTTCGGGAACTTCTATGATTGCATTCATTTTTTTTGGCGGTATTGCGCCAGCTGCAATTTTTTCAAGTAGCATATTGTTATCCTTTGTAATTTGTTGTAATTATACGACTTCGGTGACAGCACGCAATGCGCCATCACGCGATAATTGTACTACGCGAATTTTTTTCTTCATTTCTGTAATCAGGTCTGTGCGGTCGTACGCAGGTTGGGTATGTAAAATGCGATCCGCAAATGCCGCGTATGCAGCTTCTGCGCTTTCAGCGTGAATCGTTGTGTAAAAATGATCGTGCCCAGTGCCCAGCATTTCCCACAGAACAGATGCGTTATCTGTTGATATTTCCCCACCAATAATTACGTCTGGGGTCATACGAACAACCAAATCCAGCAGGCGTGCATAATTAAAGTCATTGTTTTGTTCTGTTCGTGATAAAACAAAATGAACCCGATTCTCTTGGGGAACACGAATTTCGCGTGCGTCTTCAACCGTAATAACACGACTGTTTTGATTTATTAATGTCAGTATGTGGTTTAAAAATGTTGTTTTACCAGTCGATGTTGCGCCACTGATTAATATAGGACTGCCGTCGTTAATGGCGGTCATAAGTCTGTCGTACGGGTCGTCTGGTCGCTGTTTCAAACGCGGTTTCACACTAAGTAATTTTTCCCCACGACGTAAGTGGTAATTTTCAAAACTGGTTTCGTGAACGCCGCTGCCACGAATGTTCATCGCAACACCACCTGTCACATCATTTTCATCGTATTGGACGTTTGGCCCAGCAATTGCAGAAAAACGATGGTTCCCAGGCAAGGTCGCATAAACCACAGGTATGCCATGCGTCGGATTAAATGGACGGTCGTATATGTTTGCAACTGTATGTATTAAATCAACCAAGTACTGTTTACTTAATTTTTCAGATTTATGCGAAACCCATGGAACGCGCGCGCCATGCAGACGCATCCACACTTCGCCGGCGTGATTGATTGCAATTTCTTCGACGAATGACGGCGAATAGTATTCTTCTAATGGCTTTAATAAAGATTCCAGAACTAAGTTTGACATCAATCTTATTTTATCATAAATCCTGACTTGAATCAAAACTGTTTATTTGATAAAATTAAAAAAAAAGAGAGATACAATATGAAATTAAATTTTTTGTTTACTTTGTTGTCTGCATTGGTGTTGGTTGGGTGTGCGGCCGATAATAAGATGCCTTATAACGAAAAAGATTTTGCCCAGGGTGGGGCAGATGCGCCACTGTATAATGAACGTACCAGCGATTTTATGCAGGCTGATAATCAATATGCAAATATCGATTCGTTTAAACCAAAAACCGCAGCCGAAAAAGAAAAGGCCAGTAATCGTTGGAATACTTCACGTAAAGAAACCAGATGGCAAGAATACAAAGGAACTATGGTTCGGGTTGAAGTCTTGCTGGGCAATACAGATATGCGTGAAATGCGTCTGCGTATGATGCAAAATGCAGATGGTATGGATATTGACGGTGATGCGCGTTCTGTGTTGGCGACGGTGGCAGATTATGAAATGAAGCGTATTTGTGGACGCAATGCAGACAGTATTGTTATGGTGTACGATTCGCCATCTTTTGATGTTATGCGGCCTACGCCTTATTTTGATTACAGAATAGAAGCCGAAGGTGCAACAATGCGCGAATATGGTTTCAGATGTGTTTACAATAAATAATCAAGGGGGATAAAAATGAAAAAATTAGTTTCAGTTTTGGGATTGTTGTCTGTTGTTGGACTGGGGGCGTGCGAATCGAACAAGGTCGCAGAAAATGGCGATACGGTCGTTATTAATTTTGCTGGTTTCATGGATGGGGTTCAGTTTCCTGGTGGGACAGCAGAAAATTTCGAATTGAAATTGGGCAGCGGTATGTTTGTGCCTGGTTTTGAAGAACAAGTTGTCGGTATGGCCAAGGGCGAAGAACGTGATATTAATATAACTTTCCCTGAACAATATGTGAAAGACTTGTCCGGCAAGCCCGCAGTATTCAAGGTCAAAGTCGTTGATATTCTTGATAAATAAAAAAACCGCCATTTGGCGGTTTTTTTATGTATAATGCGATTCGTATGAAATTAGAATCGAACGGAATTTTAATCGGAATCAAGCCTTTCAGCGAACGCGATTCGGTTGCGCGTATTTTTACGCGTGATTTTGGTGTGCTGGTTGGTATGCTGCGTGGGGCAAATGTTGCAAAAACAAATCGGCCTTTGGTTGGTCAGGTTGGGGCGGTTGTGTGGAATGCGCGTCTGGATTCTCAGTTGGGGGTGTTTCATTGGGCGGCGGATAAAAATCTGGTTGCGCCGATGATGTCGCAAAGCGGCGTGTTGATGCGTGCAAATTCTGCGTTTGATTTATTATCTTTGTTGTTGCCAGAACGTGAAGCTTATGCGAAATTATATGATGATACGATTGATTTATTGCAGGGGGTATTGCATGACCAAGATGCGTATCTTGGGTGGGAAATAAATTTATTACGCGAATTGGGTTATGCGTTGGATTTGACGCGTTGTTCGGGTTGTGGTGTGACGAATAATTTGAATTTTTTATCGCCGCGAACGGGGCGTGCTGTGTGTGACAAATGTGCTGCACCATACTTGGACAGATTGTATAAATTACCATTAGACTTAAATGTGACAGGTTGTTTTTTAGATTCCGTTTGTCGCCAGCAAGGGGTACAAATGTCTGTGATAAGAAAATTATTAAAATAATCGTATTTATTCCTTGCGATTTTTTATGAATTTGCTATTGTGTACTTGTTCAAACAGAAAAGGAGAAAATTATGACTTGGACAATTTTGGTACTGGCATTGGGTATCGCGTTGTATGTCTTTTCTGGCAAACTGGTAAAACAGAATGCGAAAAAGGCGTCCGCAGGTGCTTATTATGTTAAAAAAGTAGTTAATGTTGTTGCTTGGTTGTTGATGGCCGGCGCGGTTTGTCGTTTGGTTGTTCCAACTTACTTGGTTGATGTAAATCCAAATATCATTCAAGAAATGGTTGAAAGCATGCAAGCAAAACAACAGGCTGAAAAGAACAAATTGGTTCGTCAATATGTTCGTGAACATGCTGATGAAATGATTGCGGATGCGCCAGTTTTGGGTAACGAATCTGCTGAAAATACTGTTTATGTATGGACTGCTGCTTCTTGTGGTTATTGCCGTCGTGTACATGGTGAATTGGAACGCGTTTTGGCTGATCGCGATGATGTTCGCATTGTTATCAAGAACTTTTCTATCCATGGCGTAATGAGTGACGCACCTGCACGTGCGATGATTGCTGCTAAATTACAGGGCAATGATAAGGCTGCAAAGTTGGTTGATATGATTATGACACGTGAATATCGTCCACAAGGCAAATCAGAAGATCCTGCAAAGTTGGCAAAAGAAATCGAAAGCAATATTATGAAGTTTGCAAAAGAAGCAGGCTTGGATACAGAAAAGCTGAAACAGGATATGGATGGCGAAGTTGTTAAACGCGAATTAAAGAATGTTCGTGATTTGGCACAACGCTTTGAAATTTCTGGTACACCATTCTTGATTGTTAACGAACAAGCATTCCCAGGTGCTGTCCCAGCGGAAACAATCAAAGCTGCATTAGATAAATAAGTTTATCTTGAAAAAAAACCGCCGTTGGGCGGTTTTTTTTTATGAATTTTTTTGTTTTATCGTTGTTTTAAATTTATTTCCAGATACGCCAATTCTTCGGCAATATCGACCAAAACATCGCCAGATAATGTTTCGCCGGTTTTTGCGTTGCTGAAATCGTTGCGGACGGCTTCCAGTATTTTAAACGCTTCTGATACGGCGTCTTTCTGTGCGAACAGTTTGTTCAAGGCCTTGTTATATGCGACGGGGTTATATCCGCTTTGTTTGATTAATTCAAGCGTTTTTTTGGTAAGTTCGCATTCTGCCTTGGCGATTTCAATACGTTTTTTTGTATTTTTATAAGCTTCGCGGACGCGATATTTTTCGATTAAATAAAATCCAGGTGTGTGTTGCATAATATTACTATATTTGTATAAAAAAATACGTTTGTCAACTTTTTTTATAAAACTTGTTTTTTTATGGTTTTTTATTATATATATGTTAGATTTGCGAACCTATGAAAAATGTGATATAATACCACAGAAAACAAAGGATTTATATTATGGCACTTATCCCAATGGTTATTGAAGAATCGCCACGTGGTGAACGTTCTTTCGATATTTATTCAAGATTATTGCGCGACAGAATTGTTATGGTTAATGGTCAGATTGAACCTGTAATGGCGAACAGCATTGTTGCCCAATTGTTGTTCTTGGAATCTGAAAATCCAAATGCAGATATATCTATGTATATCAACAGTCCTGGTGGCGATGTGTCTGCGGGGTGGGCAATTATGGACACTATGCAATATATCAAGGCGCCTGTATCAACAATTGGTATGGGGTTGGTTGCGTCAATGGGGTCTGTATTGTTGGCCGCTGGCGAAAAAGGCAAACGTTTTGTTTTGCCAAATACGCAAATTATGATTCATCAGCCTTTGGCCGGCGCCCAGGGGCAGATTACAGATATGGAAATTCAGATGACGCAATATCAAAAGAATAAAAAGACTTTGATTAAACAGATGTCTGAATTTACAGGCCGTAAAGAAAAAGATTTGTTTGATGCAATGGAACGTGATAATTGGATGAACCCAACCGAAGCCAAAGAATTTGGTTTGATTGATGGGATTTTGGAAAGAAAATAATAATATAATTTTAGGGATGGATAATGAGTGAGGATAAAACAACACAAAGTCCGGATAACAGTCAGCAGTTTTGCAGTTTTTGTGGCAAGGCTGTTTACGAAGTAAAAAAATTGGTCAGTGGACGCAATGTTTGTATTTGCGATGAATGTATTAATCTGTGTAACGATATTATGGCGGATGATAATCGTCGCGAAGTCAGTAAAGATGCAGAAAAATTACCGACTCCGTCGCAAATATATGAATTTTTAAATGAATATATTATTGGGCAAGATGCGGCAAAGCGTACCTTGGCGGTGGCGGTTTATAACCACTTTAAACGTCATAGTGCGGCGTTGGCAAACGATGTTGAAATTCAAAAATCGAATGTATTGCTGATTGGGTCTACGGGTACCGGGAAAACGCTGATTGCCCAGACTTTGGCGCGAATTTTGGATGTTCCGTTTGCTATTGCGGACGCGACAACTTTGACCGAAGCGGGTTATGTTGGCGATGATGTAGAAAGTGTTTTAACGCGTTTGTTGCAGAATGCAAATTTTGATGTGGAACGTGCCAGTCGTGGGATTATTTATATTGACGAAATTGACAAGATTTCACGCAAATCGGAAAATCCGTCTTTGACACGTGACGTTTCAGGCGAAGGTGTACAACAGGCATTATTGAAATTAATCGAAGGCACTGTTGCGAATGTTCCTGCTGGTGGGGCTGGGCGGAAACATCCTGGCGAAGCGACTGTGCAATTAGATACCAGCAAGATTTTATTCATTTGTGGTGGGGCATTTGATGGTCTGAACAAAATCATTGGTAATCGTACGTGTGAAAGACGCGGAATTGGTTTTGGTGCGCACGTTGAATCAAAACAAGAACGCGAATCCAAAGATTTCTTGAAAGACGTCGAACCCGAAGATTTGGTAAAATTTGGAATTATTCCAGAATTAATTGGCCGTTTGCCTGTGATTACAACTTTGCAAGAATTGGATGAAGACGCGTTGGTAAAAATATTAACAGAACCCAAGAATGCGATTGTAAAGCAGTTTACTGCAATGTTGGCTATGGACGGCGTGAAATTAAGCATTACCGAAGACGGTTTGCGTGAAATTGCGAAATTGTCGCTTGCGCGCAAGACTGGTGCGCGTGGTTTGCGCAGCATATTGGAACGCGTATTGATGCAGCCTATGTTTGATGCGCCTGATAAAGATGATTTATCAGAAATAATTATTGATGCTGATGTTGTGCGTGGCGTTAAGGCACCGATAGAAAAGAAGAAAGATGTAAAGAAAGCTGCTTGAAATACCACCCCGGTTATTATTCTTCTTTTGTCATCCTGGGGCTTGACCCCAGGATCCAGGTTTATCATGCTTTTTTATTTTTATAAAAATTTTTTGTAAAAAAAATTTGTCATCCTGGGGCTTGACCCCAGGATCCAGGTCATTATGCCTTTTTACTTTCCCCCCTGTGTGTGGGATTTTTTAAGAAAAAAGAACTTACTCTCTTTCGTCATCCTGGGGCTTGACCCCAGGATCCAGGTCATTATGCCTTTTTACTTGTGGGAAAAACTTCAAAAAAAAAAACGAACTTACTCACTTTCGTCATCCTGGGGCTTGACCCCAGGATCCAGGTAATTAATCCTTTTTACTCCCCTCCCAGCGTGTGGGATTTTTCAAGAAAAAAGAACTTAAAAACTCCACTTCGTCATCCTGGGGCTTGACCCCTGGACCCAGGTCATTATGCCTTTTTACTTTCCCCCCTGTGTGTGGGATTTTTTAAGAAAAAAGAACTTACTCTCTTTCGTCATCCTGG
>JAZNGD010000019.1:0-6497 GCA_045576255.1 Candidatus Enterousia sp. | reverse complement strand
GGGTTCTTGAATAAGGATATGACTGGGCAATCCCCTGTTGCGATTTTGTCTTAAATCGGCTATCGTTATTACATGCCAAAGATATTTACAATCGGTTTTAGTGGTAAAAGCCCCGACGCATTTCTGGAGGTGTTGGATGCGGCGCGCATTCGTTGCGTGTGGGATATTCGCCTGTGGCAGGTCAGCAAGTATGTTCCATATTACAGTGGTGAAAATCTGGCGACTGTCTTGGGCGACCGGTATGAATACCACCCGGAATTTGCACCTGAATTTGAAATGCTGACCGCGTTCAAGGATAAAAAAGCAACCTGGGCGGATGCCGAACCGATTTACAGACGCCTGATTGCAGGGCGTGCGCCATTGGCGAGGCGCAATCCGGACGAACTGGACCGCATATGCCTGATGTGCACAGAAAAGACCGCACACCAATGCCACCGCCGCTTGGCCGCCGAATACATCGCATCACAATTCCCCGACACCGAAATTGTGCATTTATGAAAAACGATTTTCGCCCCCGAAACACCGCCCTTGATTTTTGTGGGAAATGTTGTACAATATGTGTGTGCAAGTAATTGCACAAGGCATTATAAGTGCGAACGGGTTTAGTCACCCACATGCCATAACTTTTAATGTCCCGACAATGGTCGGGATGCTGTTGCTATACAACAGGGCTTGTCCCAAAGGCAACGGAGTTCTGTATGTGAACTGACTAACTCCCGACCACTCTTTATTTGAGTGGTCTTTTGTTTGGGGTTGTATGTTTGTCAGACAATGGACTTTTGTTATTGCGATTGCGTTTGCCATTGGGGTTGGTGTTGGGACGCAATTGCCCACACGGACGGTCGCACCGCCCAGCGCACCCATATCAATCGAGGCCTTTTTCACCCCCGGTACCGAATGTGAAGACCGCATAATTGCAGAACTGGGTCGGGCCGATAAAATCGACATTGCCGTTTATTCTATAACCAATCCGAAAATTGCGAACGCCATTATTGCCGCCCACCAACGGGGCGCCCGCGTCCGCATCGTCACGGACCGAACTATGGCCGGGCATAAATCGTCCATGATTGATGAACTGGTCGCCGCTGGCATACCCGTCCGCATCAATAGCCGGCACAAGATCGAACATAATAAATTCGCCGTCTTTGATAATATGCGTATGGTGACGGGTTCCTATAACTGGACCACCGCCGCCACAAAGTATAACAGCGAAAACTGCATCTTCCTGACCCACCACGCACAAGAATACACCAAGCGGTTTGAGGTGTTGTGGAACGCATATAAAAAATAACCCGCCCACATGGGGCGGTACTATGCTTTATCTTTTTCTCTTATTACAATATTTATCAATCAACTTGTTTAATGTCTTTCTATCTTTCGTATTTACAATCTCGCCGATAATTTGTTTTCTGCCTTTTCTGTCCGATTTTTTGTATATTTCGCAGGATTTTACATATATATACGCTATATATTGATCAAATGAAATCCAAAATACCCCATATGTTAATTTATTAGATAATATAAATAATATAAAACACAAAACAGCGGAAGTTAACATGACAAATAAAGTTAAAGGTACAGTATGAAACATGGCTTTTTTTCTGACATATTGCTCAAAAGACATCCCTTTTGCTTTACCCATATTAGCAAACCTACCTTGCAGTCTTATATTCGAACATGGTTTGTCGTGCAAGACATTAACTGTTATATAATCTCCTGGATTTAACCACTTAAAATTTAATAAAAATTCTGAATCTCTTTCCTTAACTTGTGTTTCTGAGCTATATCTGGAATTCGTCTCGTCAATAAACACAGACTTAATATTTTGCCCCGTTATACGTAAAGGATCACGCTCTGCCGCAAAATCATTGCGTTCTAAAGCTATACCACCAGAGTTTTCTATTTTTAATGTGGTCATATATAACTTTTCAACAGGAGCATCATTAACAAGCAATTTTACACTTGCTTCGTTAGATTTTATACCCGGAAACACAGAGAATGTTCCAATTATATAAGATAATTCTGGAGCTTGAAAGCTGTTATAATAGAAACTATTGCCCAAAATTCCTATTACGATTCCCGCAATTCCAGTCAAAAACAACCATTTAAAAAATTTCCTCACATATATCATACATAATCCTTATTCCGCAAAGCCCATAGATTTCAGATAGGATTTTTCTTTTTCAAAAACAGTGATACAGGATGAATTATCTGTCGCTGGGATATATCTTTCTGCCGACACATTTATCAGCCCCAGGGAATCAACAACCGATACACGACACCCCTCTACAAAGTATTCCATACCTGCATTTGCCAGAATTTCATTAACAGTTAATTTTACACGGTCATAATTCTTTACATGACAACCTGGACAATTAGTATTTGCTTCATTGGCAACGCCCGTATTTTCGTAGCCCTTTAATGTGCCCTTGGCATACATGTTGGCGACATACTGTTGTGCCACCGGCGTTTGACAAGCGGCCAATCCTAAAACAACTGGTAAAAATATAATTTTTTTCATGTGCGACTCCATTCCGTATTTATATAGAGTCTAATGAATAAATCCCCATAAATCAATATGGTTTTTGGTATTATTCCACAAACACAATCCCAAACCATTTTTGCATGATGGTCAGGCGGGATTGATAGTCATCCGCTGAATTGATTTCTGTTTCATATTCGCGTTTTAGTTGTACCAACAACCCAAATTCGCGCACCAGGCGATTGCACACGCCCATAAGATAGAAGATGTTGCCCGCCGGCCCATTCAGGTCAATGACCAGGCCTGTTTGATATCTCGCCCCCGGCACCCCCCGCCGGGCGACGTGCAGTTTCTGTTCCAGCGCATCAATCGTTTCCATGTGCGGTGCTTTTGGTTTTTAGTTCTTGCTGAATCTGTGTCCACATCAATTCCAGTTCGTCCAGCCCCGTCAGGTCTGATTTCAGCCACAATTCTGGGGTCTGCCATCGTCGTCCTGGGCACAGGCCAGCGCATTGTCCACCAATTTGCGGATGCGGCGGTTGCGCATATGAAATACAAGCACTTTGACGAGATTGAACCGAGCCACAACACAAATTTTACCATGCTCTACTTCGCCGCCTGTCGTTCGTTATGCAAACTGGAATCAGCAATACGCAGAACAAATGGTGGCAAACTTACCTTTCGCCAGGCATGGCTACTGCGCCGCCTCCAGCACAAATTGGCACAGATGGTTAGTAAATAGAAAAACCAAATTTAATATACGATTTTTTACTTTTTAGCACCTCAAAGTAATTTTTGTATAAAAATATACATGTAAAAAAATTGGCTTAAATTTTGATTTTTGCGAAATATTGTAGTAAATAGTTATGTTAAATACGCACATTTTATGATAAAATACACCATAAAGGGTTAATATATGGCAAAATATGATACATTTTCGAGAGAAGAATTGCTTGAATTACTTCAAAAACAAGATAAAGAACTTGCTTTGAAAAAGTATGGGTTGGCATGGGATAGAGAAAAAGAACCTGAACAGATTGTTGTAGATTGTGAGAAAAAGCTGCCAATTTTAAAAAACGTACAAGAAAAAGACATAAAAACCAATGATGATGACTATAATATTATGATTGAAGGTGATAATTATCACGCATTGCAGGTTTTAAATTATACCCACAAAGAAAAAATCGATGTAATCTATATTGATCCGCCATATAACACAGGGAATAAAGATTTTATTTATAATGATAAATTTGTAGATAAAGAAGATGGGTATCGTCACTCGAAATGGCTTAATTTTATGGAAAAACGCTTGGAATTAGCAAAAGAGCTGTTAAAAGATACTGGTATCATATTTATTTCTATTGATGATAATGAACAAGCAAATTTAAAATTACTATGCGATAAAACCTTTGGAGAAAACAACTTTTTAGCCAATATAACAATTGAAACGGGAGGCGGTGTTTATGGGGCAAAAGCATCTCAAATTAATCGCACTTTTGTAAAAACAAAAGACTATCTTTTGGTTTATACTAAAAACAAATCAACAAAAGGCGATTTCTCACCTATTTATATGCCAGCAGATAAATTATTTGATACACATTATAATAAATATATTTCAGATAA
The DNA here is from genome assembly GCA_045576255.1 of Candidatus Enterousia sp. Lineage (GTDB taxonomy): Bacteria > Pseudomonadota > Alphaproteobacteria > Rs-D84 > Rs-D84 > Enterousia. Next base: position 2,392 of record JAZNGD010000019.1, on the reverse strand, counting down.
ATTAGAAATTGTGCCATTGGCAAAATATTTAAAATCAGTAAAATGGATTGCGGATGAATTTAAAAAGTATGAATTGTCTGTTAGTGTTAATACGATAGACACTTTGATGCACATCAGCACAAGATTTCGTGACTATATTTATAATGAAATCTCTAATAATATTCATGGGGATTGGCCCTATACCCCAACTATAGAATTTTCAGACACCAATGTCCATTTGGTTGACGGACTTTTGGTCTTCAAAACCGCTGGTGGAAAATATAGATTTTATAGAAGTTTATCAGAAGCAGTCAGAATCACAGATGATTATTCCCCTTCCAAATGTTTATCTTTTGCTACTGGCGATCTATGGAAGGGATTTAATCAAGACATGACAAATATTTCTGACGAAGGTGGAACACAGTTTAAAAACGGTAAAAAACCTATACGACTGATAAAACGTATATTGAAGTGGTACAACAATCCAAACTCCCTAGTTCTTGATTTTTTTGCGGGTTCTGGAACAACAGGTCACGCAGTGTTGGATTTAAACCATCAAGACGGGGGTAACCGACACTTTATATTGTGTACAAACAACGAAGGAAAAATTGCTGAAACAGTCTGTTATCCGAGATTAAAAAATGTAATTAACGGGTACAATCGAGACGATACATCAGACTTCATTGAGGGTTTGTTAGGAAATTTAAAATATTTCAAAACAAGTTTTGTAGACAACTCAAAAAATACAACTCAAACCAAAATAAATTTGGCTAAAGAATGTTCAGAAATGCTTTGTTTAAAAACAGGAAACTTTAATGAACTTCAATATAATAAGACGTCTTTCAAGGTTTTTTCAAACAACAAAAACAATCTGTACACTTGTATTTATTTTGATTGTTTTGATACAGATATACAAAGCTTTATATCAGAAATACAAAAATTACAAGGCAAAAAAGAATTATATATATTTTCTTTAACTGATGCGATTGATGACTCCTTATTTAAAGACGTTTCAAACGCTACCTTGGAAGCCATCCCATATAAGATACTAGATTTATACAGAAAAATTGCCAAAACGCACATCAAGGGGCTCAACAATGACTAAAATCTTAAAAAAATTTCAACAAAAGGCTGTTGATAATATACTAACTTATGTTAGCGGTATTTTAAATGGTAATGAAATTACGACTATTATTCTACAATCTCCTACTGGTTCCGGCAAAACATTTATGATGAGCCAAGTTATTAACGAACTAGTAACAGACCAACATTTTGATCATGTTGATATGTGTTTCTTATGGGTAAGCATTGGCAAAGGTGCACTTCACGAACAAAGCTATAAATCATTAAAACAAATATTCAATGGTTATCCTGATTGTCATCTGATTGAAAACGAATTTACTGGCGGTAGATCTAAAATAAATAGGAATGAAGTCGTTGTATTAAACTGGGAAAAATTGAGAGCAAAAGATAATACCACCGGTAATTGGAAAAACATTTTAATGAAAGATAAAGAAACATACAATTTTATTGATGTTGTTCAGAACACAAAAGAGGAAGGCAGAAAAATTGTATTGATTATCGATGAAAGTCATTCTTCAACAGATACAGCTCGAGCAAAAGAATTACGCGATGAGATTATATCCCCAGATATAACTATTGAAATGAGCGCAACACCTGTTTTATCCGGAGAAGCATCATTATATAAAGTAAACCCAAATGATGTTATAAACGAAGGTTTAATAAAGAAAGAAATTATAATAAACGAAAACATTGATCAAATTTCAGATGACGACTTGGATTCTGAGCAATTAGTTTTAGAAGCAGCATATCAAAAGCGAAAAGAACTAAAACAAGCCTATCTAAACGAAGGGATTGATATAAACCCTCTTGTTTTGATCCAATTACCAAATTCAGATGATGGAGATAATAAAAAAAGTGCCATTGAATCGTTTTTACAAACAAAAGGCGTTTCTCAAGATAATGGCAATTTAGCAGTTTGGTTGAGTGAAGAAAAGATCAATACAGAAACCCCATATTTGATACCAAATACAAGCAAGGTGGATTTTTTAGTCTTTAAACAAGCAATAGATACGGGGTGGGATTGTCCTAGGGCTTCTATATTGGTACGATTTCGTGAAATCAGAAGTGAAGCATTTGAAATTCAAACAGTAGGTCGTATACTTAGAATGCCAGAAGCACACCATTATGACAATGAACTTTTAAATAAAGGTTATATTTTTACTAATATTAAATCATTAGAAATAAAGAAGGAAACTTATAACCCAAACATTATTAAATCTTTGTACACAAAACGTAAAGATATCAATGGTTTTAAGTTAAAATCTTATTATAAAAACAAAATATCTTATAATGATCTAACTTCTACTTTTTATCCCGTTTTTGAAGAAAT
>JAZNGD010000018.1:0-2210 GCA_045576255.1 Candidatus Enterousia sp. | reverse complement strand
TTATTTTTGTGGGGCCCAAAAAGCCACAGAATGACAAAATTTTTTTTGCAAAAAAATTTTTATAAGAATAAAGAAGAATAATGACCTGGATCCTGGGGTCAAGCCCCAGGATGACGAAAAGTGAGTAAGTTTATTTTTATTGAAAAAGGTTTTATAAAAATAAAAAAGGAAATACAACCTGGATCCTGGGGTCAAGCCCCAGGATGACAAAGAAGAAGTGGGGCCCGAAAAGCCCCAGGATGACAAATTTTTTTTTGCAAAAAAAATTATAAAAAATCCCCCGATTGGGGGGGGAGTTATTTTACAGCTGCTTGTTTGAACAAATCATTTGCTTTTACTTTTTTTTCTTTGGTTTTGACATGTGTCAACATTGCATCCAGTGCTTTGCGTTCAAACAGCATACCGCGCAACATTGCCAAAGCATTTTGATTTTTATTATAAAATTCAAATACTTGTTTGGGGTCTGGGTATCTTGCAGCTTCTGCCCAGATTGCTTGTTGCAAATCTTCACGAGAAACTTCTACTTTGTTTTGTGTGCCCCATTCTGCCAAAATCAGACCCAATTTAACGCGACGTTCTGCGTCTTTGCGTTCTTGTTTTTCATCCCATTTGTGTTCACACTTTGCGTCGCCGCAACGTGAATGAGAATGTTCAAATTCTGATTTTGCCATATTTAATTCTTGGTCGACCAATGTTTCTGGCAATTCCATTTTTACTTTATCTGCCAAAACATCCAGCAATTCGTTGCGCATTTCGCGTTGTGCAACGTCTGCATATTGTTCGGTCAAGATATTACGGATGTGTTGTTTCAGTGCTTCGACAGATTCTTGACCAACTTGTTTTGCCAATTCGTCATTTAATTCTGGCAAAATGTGTTTACGAATCGCGTGAATTTCAACTTCGAATCTGGCGTCTTTGCCGGCCAAGTTTTCTGCGTGATAATCCGCAGGGAATTTTACGTTTACATCGAATTTGTCACCTGTTTTATGGCCGATAATTTGGTCTTCAAATCCTGGAATAAATGCGCCGGAACCCAATGTCAGATGATGTTTTTTTGCTTCGCCGCCTTCAAATGCGGTGTCGCCAACAAAGCCTTTAAAGTCAATTACTGCGACGTCGCTATTTGCAGCTTTGTATTTTTCGTCTTGTTTTTCAGCTGTGCTGCGGCTTTTGCGGATGTTTTCTAATGCGACATCAACTTCTTTTTCGTCCAAGTCTGCAACTTTCTTGGTGACGGTTATTTTATCTAAATCGATTTCTGGCAAAGATGGCAAAATGTCGAAATCCAAAGAATATTCTGCATCTTTACCGATTTCCCAACCGGCCAAATCAGCCTTGGGCGCGCCAGCAAGACGGATTTTTTTGTCCGCAACGTATTCGTTTAAGTCTTTGTTCATCATTTTGTCGATTGCTTCGCCATATGCAGACGCGTTGTATTTTTGGCGCAAAATTGATAATGGGACTTTGCCAGTGCGGAATCCAGGCATTTTAACCTTTTTGCCGTATTCTGACAGTATTTCGTCGGCAGCTGCCTGCAAATCAGTGGCAGAAATTATGCCGTTAACTGAATAGTGTAAACCTTTGATTTTTTCTTTTTTAATCATTGTTTTCCCCTGTTAAATTATAATTGCTGTGTGATTATACAATGTTTTTCAATGAAAGCAATAATAAAAAAATCCCCATGATGGGGATTTTTTTACATTTCTGATGGAATATCCAGTCCCATTAAATCAATGGTTTGGGACAGCGTTGTGTGCGCAATTTGCGCAATGTGTAAACGCCCTGCCCGTATGGATTCTGGGACCCCGTCGCGCAAGATTGGACAATTGTGATAAAATGTATTTATCAGCTGACACAAGTCGTATGCATAGTTCGCAATCATATCTGTTGCACGATTGTCAAACGCAGCCAAAACGGTGCGTTCAAAATCCAAGATTTTAATCAACAGATTGCGTTCGTCTGCTGACATCGGGTGATACGATGCGCTTGCATCAAATGTTGCGCGTTTAAGCACGCTGTTTAAACGAACCGCTGTGTATAAGATATATGGACCTGTGCGTCCTTCGAAACTGGTGACGGATGCCGGGTCAAAAATGTAATCAGAACGCACATCGTGCATAAGGTCGTTAAATTTGACCGCTGCAAGTGCGATTTTGCCGATTGTGTTCGAATCCAATGGTTTGCCAGATTCTGCAACGCGCGCGGCAACT
>JAZNGD010000017.1:0-5846 GCA_045576255.1 Candidatus Enterousia sp. | reverse complement strand
AGACCGCTTGGCCCTCCGACTTTTCTGGGAAAACAATGCTGGCATCGCGATTGCCGACAATTATGCCTGAAATGACAGCCGAAGAAATATTGGAAACATCTATTATTTATTCAATCGCAGGCGAATTGGACAACAAGTCGTTGATGTCTTCACGTCCATTTCGCAGCGTACACCACACGTCCAGCCCTGTCGCACTGGCAGGCGGCGGTTCTGATGCGCGCCCTGGGGAAATTTCATTGGCGCATAATGGGGTTTTGTTTCTGGATGAATTGCCAGAATTTAATCGTGCAACACTGGAAATACTGCGTCAACCGATGGAATCTGGCAGAATTTTAATATCGCGCGCACGCAGAAACGCGACTTACCCTGCCCGATTTCAGCTGATTGCTGCAATGAATCCATGCCCATGCGGACATTTGGGCAATGCGGCATTGTCTTGTTCCAAGGCGCCGCGTTGTGCCGAAGCGTATCAAAACAAAATATCGGGGCCTTTGCTGGATAGAATTGATTTGCATGTTGATGTTGACGCGGTCAATCCTTGGGAAATGACACAAGATGACGCACCACGCGAAACCAGTGCGCAAATACGGGAACGCGTTGTTGCTGCACGCGAAAGACAAATCGCACGCCAAGGTAAAATTAACGCACATCTGGACGGCGCAGATTTGGAACAATTTGCAAAATTAAATACCGAATTAACTACATTTTTAAACACAGCTGCTGAAAAAATGGGAATGTCTGCACGCGGATATAATCGTATTAAAAGATTGGCGCGAACAATCGCCGATTTACGTGGCGCAGAACATATTGAAATGCCCGATTTGGCAGAAGCGCTGTCTTATCGCCCGATTAATCGCGGTAAATACGGTGTAAAGATTTAAATATGTTTTTGGTGTGCAACGCGCACACAAATAAAAAAGCAGGATGACCTTGATCCTGGGGTCAAGCCCCAGGATGACGGAAGAGAGTAAGTTCATTTTTCTTAAAGTTTTCCCCACAAATAAAAAAGCAGGATGACCTGGATCCTGGGGTCAAGCCCCAGGATGACAAAGTGGACGTGGGGGCCGAAAAGCCCCAGGATGACGAAAGAGAGTAAGTTCATTTTTCTTAAACTTTCCCCATACAGGGGGGATAATACGCGGAAATAACAAAACAAAAAATCCCCATTTTGGGGATTTTTTTATTCGTCCAACGCCACGATAAATATTCCGCATTTGTCAGCTTGTTTTATTACCGCGTCCTTATTAACAACAAAGCAAGTCTTGGTATTAACAACAATTCCGCGCAACTTTGCCGCCGCAACCGCATTAACAGTATCCACCCCAATCGCAGGAATATCGATACGCAAATCTTGGCCAGGTTTAGTCATTTTTGCAAACACCCCAGATACTTTTTTCTTGTTTTTACGCATATCTACCACACGTTCCAACATTTTTGCAGTGCCTTCGGCAGCCTCAACAGCGACGACCATTTTATCGACCACGACCGACGCGCCAATATCAGCCACGCCGATTGTATGAGAAACCTCTATCGCACGTTCGATATTCTTTTTATCTGCCCCTGTTGGCTTCTTTTTGGTTTGCACCCCTGCCGTTTGGAACGCCAATTCAGGCGCCAAATCTTGCGCAGCAACAACTTCGAATCCTTGCTTTTCAAGAACTTTATTCACAGCGACCGCCATTGAATCATACCCCCGTTGATGTTTAATAATTTTTAACAAAGCGCGCAACGTCCAAAAATCGGGCCGCAAATCCGACAAATCCGGATGTCCCAACGCGCCAACAAATGTAATTTTTTTAATTCCCAGTTTACGCGCCATACGCACTGCGCGCCCTGCCCCCCCAAGTCGGATTACCATATCAGGATTCAAACGTGCATCGTAAAAATTTTTTAATCCGATTACAAAGACATCCCAACCTGCGCGTTTCAACGCATCGCGCGTCAGAAACGGCAAATCCAATGCGCCTGCAACAACTGCTATTTTTTTATCTGTATTTTTATTTTTCATAATTACTATGGTACGCATAAAACAGACTGGAATCAAGTCGCAATTTATGATAAACTTGATAATAATGAATAAGAATATCAGGTAAAGAAATGAAAATATCATCTTGTACAATATCATTAATTGCTGTCTTGGTTGCTTCGAATGCATCTGCGCAATACAGCGACCAAAAATTCCAACGCGAAGTTTTGTCTGGTCTTGACATCATCAGTGCCCCAATCGTCATTGAACAAGTATCTGAACCTGCGCCTGGCGAATTGGGCTTGGCGGTATACGAAACGGCCAACGCGGTTAATCCTGACGATGCCAAGATGTTTATTCCGACATCAATGTATGTACGTATGGGTGGCGGTTTAAACCTGGACTTTTTGACTGATTCGGCCGATTGGTTTGGCGAATCTGTCACGACCGACAGTGCCAGTTTTACGACGCAAATTGGTTTGGGCTGGAATTTATCTTCGTACGTACGCACCGAAATTGACTTTCAGCATACAAATCTGAAATTTACAGACGTATCGAATCGGTCTGCGAATTACGACACGATTGGCGGCACATTATATTTTGACTTTGCGCGCCGATATATACAAACTGGCGACATAACCACGCGCCGCACTTTTGTACCATTTATGGGGTTGGGTGCTGCGTTTGGCGCATATAAATTCCAAGGCGCATCTGGGGCAGACGGCGCTGTAATTGCTGCGCCACGTGTGACATTGGGTTTAAACATTGCATTTACGGAATTAATTGGCATTGACATTGCGTACCAGTATCAAATGATGATTGGCAACGGCTTTGGGTGGGACGCGTCCAACGGCGGTGTTGACAATATCAGCAACATAATGGCCAGCATTCGCGCAAATTTCTAACAGGGGACAGAAATGAAAACAAGATTTTTATTACCATTATTATTAACAGTATTACCATTTACAGCATCAAAAGCATCAATAATATATCGTGTTGAATCTGTTGCTGTGGCCCCAGATTCATCGGAACAAACACTGGCGCAACGTCGTCGTTTTTACATTGGGGGCATGTATAATTATACTGTATGGTCTGATTACACAAACGACGCAGACATTCATCTTGACGGCAAAAATTCATCATCATTTGAATTTGTGGCTGGCATACGTGCGACCGACACATTCAGAATCGAAGCCAATTATGTTAAAAACGACGCGAAATGGGATACATTGTCTTTTACCAGCAACGTTGCATTTCTGAACGCGATTATTGACGCGCGGATTGACAATTATTACAGATTATTCCGGAATCAGTCTTTTGTTCCATACGTTGGTGTTGGTGTTGGTCTGTCATTTAATGACGGCGGTTTTGACACAGAAATGAAACACAGCACATCATTTACGATGGCGGCGTTGGCTGGGGTTGGGATTGAATTCAACGACATATTCGCACTGGATTTCGGGTACAGATACACATATATGTTTGATGCGTCGACGGATACGTTATCTGACTTTACGCCATCTGGTCATACATTTCGTGCTGGCGCGCGGGTTCACTTTTAAAAGGCCCCCCTGTGATGAAGACATGTCCATTATTTGGCAAATGTGGCGGTTGTAAATACGATTTTACGGCATCTGATTATCGTTCCAAGAAAAGCGGCTTGTTACGTGGCATTAATCAAACGCAAGACGCGATATGGATTGCGCCTGGGACGCGTCGTCGTGCAGATTTTTGCTTTGCGCCAAACGCATTTGGTTTTTTCCAATCCAAATCTAAAAACATCATTCCTGTTGAAAAGTGTCCGAACTTATCGGAACGAATAAATCAGATTTTACCACAAGTGGCATCATTGCCATGGGGTTGTGCAGGTTCTTGTTTGATAACCGAATGTGAAAATGGCATTGACATTTCGATAACATCGGACGTACCGTATTTTACAAACGAATTTCGCAATGCTGCAAATTTATTACCTGCGATACGAATAACATGGAACGGCAAAGTTATAAAACAAACGGAAATTCCACAGATAAAATTTGGGGACCACATTGTCGAATATCCATCTGGCGCATTTTTACAGCCCAGTGTTATTGGTGCAGACGTATTACGTGAATTGGTTATTACACACACACGTGGTTATACACGAATCGCAGATTTATTTTGTGGTCTGGGCAACTTTACATTTGCGACAAATGCGACGGGCTTTGACATTGTTGGCACAGGAATAAAGCGGAACTTGTTTACGCATCCATTAACGGTTGGGATGCTGAATCAATACGACTGTGTAATAATGGACCCGCCCCGATCTGGTGCGAATGCCCAGTGTCACGAATTGGTTCACAGTGCCATAAAACGGATTATATACATATCCTGTAATCCGACGACATTTACAAGCGATTCTGCGGTATTAACTGATGGCGGATACAAGATAAAAAATCTGACACCCATTGATCAATTTTGTGGCAGTACACATTGGGAAATATTCAGTGTATTTGAAAAATAAATTTCATATTGCAAAAACTTTTAATATTCAATAATATGTAAGGTAACAAGGGAAAAATATATAATTTATCGAATACGTACGGGGGACAAGATGAAAAAAATTCTGACATTTTTTATCTGCATAATTGCAACTGGTAATGTATGGGCCGAACGCTGGAAAATAGACGGGAATTGTGCACGCGACCGCCGAAGCAATCACAAAAGGGTTTTTGTATGCGGCAAAACTGCCCCCAAAGAATGTTCCGGCATGGAAACAAAAAAAGCCGACCATATACTATACGCGTCCAGTGGTTACTGTGTTCATTATGAAATTGATGCCAATGGTAATCGAGCTGGTGAGTCAGTAAGAATATGCTGTTGTAATGGTGTGTGGACAGAAGGAAAAACTACAGACCAAACAGTAGGTGTTCCATGGCCTGCCCAAGAAGGTAACGATGTCACACTCAAACAATGGTATAATAAATATCCAGAAACCGAAAACCAACTTGAAGGTGGCGGTATATGTTTTTACGAAAAAAGAATAGATATGTGTGGTACAGATATATCTAATCTGTGCACCGTACCAACTGCGTGTTCTGGAAATTTAATTCTAAGAAATGGGGAATGTGTTTCCCCTTGTCCAGATGGCCAGGCATGGGAAAGCGAAACATCAAACACATGTGTTGAATGTCCAACAACTAATCATATGGGAATAATTACCAATAACGTAAACTGTAAAGTCGCGAAAAAAAGACAAGAGGCCATTGAAGATAAATTAGAAGAATTGAACGCGCCAGAGACATTGAAAAAATTCCGTGAATGGGGCGCCGGCACAAAAACCGCAATGACCGACACCCAAACAGAGTATTTGACCAAGGCGTTTAACGCAGTATCCCCAAGCCTTGATCCAGGTGAACACTTTAGACAAATAGCCACTCCTTCTTGCCAAGTCGCCCTGCAGGGATTTGACAATAAAATATGCAGAAAATGTACAGAAGGACAAGAATTTTTCATCCCCGAAGAAGAAGATCCGAATAGCGAATCCGAAGAAGATAATACGAATAACAAAATCAAGGAAACCACAGGTATATGTGTAAAAAAATCCCAGACCAAAGCCGTCAGCCCAGAAGTACTGCGCAAATGTGGTCTTTGCGACGATCTTGATACCACCCAAGCTTGTCTGAAATGTTATGCCGAAAATGGCGCAAATTCGACGGAATGTTCGAAGTATAAAAAAGAATGCCTTATAACATATTAAAATCCAGGCGCAAACCGATTCGTCATCCTGGGGCTTGACCCCAGGATCCATCCGCTTTGTCATCCTGGCGCTTGACCCCAGGATCCAGGTCATTATTCTTCTTCGTCATCCTGGGGCTTGACCCCAGCATCCAGGTTATTATTC
>JAZNGD010000016.1:0-19929 GCA_045576255.1 Candidatus Enterousia sp. | reverse complement strand
TATTTATTTCCATTAAATTCAGACATACGCCAAACTATTCTTGGATTTGTGCCATAACCATAACTGCCACCATTGCCATACAGGCATTCAATACCTAACGTTTTTGGCAATTTGGTTTGCCATGCAGATAATAGTGGAACGATTTGTTTTTCAACAGCGCGTTCAAAATTTGGCAAAACTTCTTTTGTTATTATTTCATCAAATCGCGACAGGTCGGATGGATTGTAAATTTCGTTTACGAATACATCATGATAGTGTTGAATTTGTTCCGGTGTTGGTTTTTCGATTTCTATAAAATCATGCATACGTTTGTCGTTTGGAACAAAGCTGTGATATTTATATTTAAAATGCTTTAATCTCGTATGATATCGTTCGTGAAACCCCAGGATATAATTCCACGATTCTTCTGCGTTCATATGTTTTAGATTGATTTGCATACCAAAATCCCTTATTCCCATAAATTATACCACAGACAATCATACTTTGCATCACGGTTTTTTTATCTGTCCTGTGCGGTTTGTTTTATATCATAAGATATTGCGGCAGCAATTGTGTCATGCATATAATACGAACTTTGTTCTGTGGCAGATTTCTAGTATAGCTCAACATCTATATCCATATTGTTCAGATAATTGTCTTCCACAAATTTCATCAGTTGTGTTCCAATCATTCCATATTCTGCATTATAGAAATCTATTCTGTGTGCATCTTCGTGTGCTAAATCTCTTAGAAAAAGTCCCAGGGCACAACGTTCCATCACGTCTGCTCTGAATAAAAATTCTTGCTCTTTGTGTACGTATCCTGCGAGTTGAAGCCCTTTCAGTACATTTGGTCCACCTATGGCATCATCTTGAGTCACTTTGCCCGTTGGCGTGCCGGTAATTTTTGCGCTTTTGTTTAATATCATACGGGCCAAATCAATTTTTTGCATGGCGGATAAATTATCAAAATTTTTTGCCTGTTCTAATATTTGTTGGTCATTTAATATAATTTCACGATACAATTCTATGCGTTCCCCAATAACAAAATTGCCATTGGTCAAATCAATATATTCATCAAATTTTTTAATATATTCTACAACTAAATCTATCTTGGATTTTTTGTCATTTGCTTCTATCGCATTTGCTCTTTTCTCGAATTCTTGTTCTAATTTTGCAACCTGCGGATTAAATGTAGAATAATTTTGATATGCAAAATCAGATAGTTCGCGGTATTTTTTACAAACGGCCACTAAATCTGGATATTGCTTAAATTCCTCTGGTTTTGTTATATCGATAGATTCTATATTATATTTGCTTAGTAGCATTTTTATTTCTGCTATTAAATCGTATACTTGTGATAATGCATTATTTATTTCATCCCATGTTTTCCAATGTTTTACTGTTTTCTGCATGGTTGCAATATCGCCATTAAACATTGCTTTGAAATCTTGCCAAGCGTGATTTCTGTTGCCGTATTTTTTGTATGCCTCATAGAATACCCGGTCTTCTGGCGACATTTTATCGACCTGCATAATGCCGTCCAGTGTTGGCAACTGGTTTAGAACCAGTTCTTTTACACGGCTGTGTATAGCTTGTGTTGCAATATCAAATTGTTCTTTTTTCATAAAAATCCTTTGTTTCCCACAAATTATACCACAGGCAATCGCACTTTGCATCACAGTTTTTGGCTGGGGGATGGGAGAAACGAAAAAAACGCACCAAATGGTGCGTTTTCAGACAGCTGATTATCCGCCTGCATCACACATCGCATCGCATAGCATTTTGATAAGTTATTTACACATTGTAGTTGTTTTTTATCTTGAATGCCCAACAATTTCAGACCATTGTGAATCCAGTTCTTTATTACCTGTTATTTTCGGTTCTATGATTACCCACGAGCACCAATTATCAAACAGTTTTTTTGCCATTTCTGTATGTTCTGGCGCTATATGTAATTCACCAACTTGTGGATCTAGGTTTTTGTAATGTGTATAAAAACCTATCCCCAATGATTCCAATAGTGCACACAATGCAGCACGTTGCTGTACAGACGAAAATTTAAAACCGGCAACTTTTTTATTTTCTGGGCTAATTAAATCAGAAGAAAAATAAGCCTCATCACCACCCGATTGTTTTGCGATATTATTCAGTCGCGATATAACCTGACCATAGGTAATAACCTGTTTCTCGGCTTTGTTAAAAGTATCTTTTGTACCCATCATGTTAACTCCTTATTATTGTTTCTTTTACAAGCATTATACCACATCGCATCGCACTTTGCATCACAGTTTTTTGGCTGGGGGATGGGAGAAACAAAAAAACGCACCAAATGGTGCGTTTTGAAACTGGTGCCGGTTGTCGGACTTGAACCAACGACCTACTGATTACAAATCAGCCGCTCTACCAGCTGAGCTAAACCGGCGTTGCCCCACAATTATACATATATCAAATCTGAACGCAAGTAAAAAAATCATAAATTTATGTAGGGTCTGATTTTGTTGGCTTTTTTGTTGTTTTTGTGCTAAAATTAGCACGATAAAACAAGGAGGTATAATAATGATTCTTATGTTTAACAAGCAATATCGTAAAGAAAGTAAATTGTTTGACGAATTGAAAAGTAAAATAAAAAAATCACAAAGTATTGCGACTGGATATCTAGCTCAGGGCGAATTTTATAAACTTGATTCTATTGATCTGTATTTTGACGTAGAGAAATATTTATTAACAGTAAAGGATAAAAGTGGCAATGTTATTGTTGAGTTGAATTGTAAATTCGCAGGCGCGCCTTATAATGATGAAATGGAATTAGCAAACGCAAGATCTCACATGCTTTCTGCGTTGTTAGATACTGCACGAAAACAGTATAATAAGCGTGCTGAAAAGAAAAAGTTAGAACAAGCGACTAAAAAAATTGCTGAAAAGAAAAAGGCGGAAAAAGAACAGGCTTTAAAAGAAGCAGCTGTTACAAAAGCTTACGAACGGCTAAAGGGTTTATAAAAAGCGGGCGTTATGCCCGTTTTTTGTCAAATTTTTCTTGCCTTTGTGTTTATTTAAGGCAAAATATGGGTATGACTAAAAAATTACCAGAACTTTTGGCGCCGGCGGGAACACTGGACGCATTTAAAACAGCCATTTTATATGGCGCAGATGCAATTTATGCCGGACTGCCCGGCTTTTCAATGCGCGCACGCGCAAAAATCGATGTCGAAGGTGTTAAACAAGGAATCGAACTGGCGCATACGGCCGGCAAAAAAGTGTACTTGGCTTTTAATTTGTTCGCACACGATTTTGAATATGAAAATATGCCCCGCGTGGCCGAAGTTATTAAATATTTGCAACCAGATGCACTGATTGTTTCTGACCCCGGAATTGTTATGTGGGTGCGCGAAAACTTTCCAGAAATGCCAATTCATATATCAACCCAGGCAAATATTTGTTCAGCAAAAACTGTAAAATTCTGGCAAAATGCTGGCGCAAAACTGTGCGTGTTGGCGCGTGAAGTATCGCATAATGAATTTAAAAACATTCGCGCAGAATGTCCTGATGTTGGTCTGGAAATATTTGTTCATGGTGCAATGTGTATGTCTTATTCCGGACGGTGCTTGTTATCGAATTTTATAACCGGTCGTCCGGCAAATCGTGGGGCGTGTGCGCAGTTGTGCCGTTGGAAATATGATGTAGTTCTGCGCGAAAAAGACACAGGTATCGAAATGCCAATAACCGAAGACGAACGTGGCGCATATATTATGAATTCCAAAGATTTATGCTTGATGCCCCGATTGGCAGAGGTTGTGTCCGCAAAACCAGACAGTTTAAAAATAGAAGGTCGTAATCGCAGCGAATATTATGTCGGCAGTGTTGTTCACGCTTATCGTTGCGCGTTAGATGCGTATGCGCGCGACCCCGAAAACTTTGACCCTGTGCCATTTATGGATGATTTAAACCGACTGGAAACACGCGGTTATACAACTGCGTTCTTTGACGGGCCTGTGACACCGGATGCGCATAATTATGAAACTACGCGCAGCACTTCAGAATATCATGCGGCAGGCGTAATAACCGCTGTTGATGATGAAAATATCACATTTGAATTGCGAAACGAAACGCGCGCCGGTGACGAAATAACATTTATTTTACCAGGAACAATGGATAAGGTTTCTGTAAAACTGGATAAACTTATCAATGCGAAAAATGGTGAACCTGTCGATAAAATGGCCGCAGGTATGGGAAACAGTATCTTGATTCCGCGCATATGGCTGGGCGATAAATACACAGACAAGTTTGTGCCATACGTTTTGGCCTATAAAAAGAAAAGATAAAAACGCCCATTTGGGCGTTTAATTTATTTCTTAGTCTTGCGATTTCCAGAACGCTTTTTTATAACACTAACTTCTTTATCCACCACCATTAAATCTATTTCTTTATCGCCATTGGCAACATCCATAATATGACTGACGTGCTGGCGCAGGTTCGGATGCGCATCTGCATAACGCTTTAAGCCAACCAAAATCGCAGCGGTTATAATTTTTTCCATTTGATTCCAATCAATAGATTCAGAAACGCGACCACGAATACCACTGATGATACTGTTTACAATGTTTCTGGCACGACGAATAAATCTGCGACGACGACGCGCACGCACAATTTCACGCACCCACATAAAGACCAAAAAAGCCAACAATGGGATTGCAACACAAAATAAAAAATATCTGAACCAACTGTCGCAAAATGACGTCGAAAACATTGTGTCGCACACGCGCTTGAAATGCATCGCCGACACCGCAATAATTTCATATACAACCAAAACAGTAAAACATATTTTTGACTTTAACAATATCATATCGAATCCTTTCTTGTCTGATAAAAATATTTTGCAAAAAAAAACCTGCTGTGTCAGCAGGTATGATATCCTTTGAATATCGTCTTAACGCGAAAGAGATTTGATATACATATTGTTGATACGCAAGCACATGTCTTTATCGTTTTGACATTGCGGATTATCAAATCCATTTTTGCACAACGTTTCAACAACATAATTCTGCAATTGAAAAACACGCTTTAAACTGTCGCATTGCAATGATTCCGGTTGTTTTTTTGGAATCAAATTAAGTTTGTCTTGTGGTGCCAGATATTTTATTTCATTGTTATTCTTTTGGAAGAAAACGCCACCAATACCAGCATCATAATCATAACTGTGGTTATGAACATATGGGACATCATAAAACGACATTTGTTTAAATTCTTTGAATATCGGTTGATAAAGAATCGTTTTGTTGGTCGCGTTCAACCCCATCACAACAGGATGAACAGTTTTGTTCCTGCCAGGCAAAAGTTTCAGGGAGCACTCTCTTTTTTCTGTTATTTTTACGTTAGACATTTGCGGAAAACCAAGCCTGTTAGAAACAAGCCCTGTTGCAGATGCGCTGGTTATTAAAACATTGTGCATCCAAAGCTGAAAAACAGATGGAGTATACATAAACGTTTTTGTATCAACACCCACCAAACCCAAGCCTTGGCCTTTGCTGTCAAAAGATTCGATTATTAACATTCGGTCTTTTAAACCAATGCGGTCATTTATATAAAAATTAGGGTTAATATCATCAATACGTTTGCTTAACATCAGTTCGCCAAGCCAAATGCCTGTGCGTAATTTATCAAACCAATCCATCAAAATACTGACTTCTTGACCTGTGACAGATTTAGATTCCATAAGTTTTTCAACAATACCTTTGGCGGCGCCTTCTAAATCCGCATCATCGCTGTTGCACTTTTCGCATGCAGGAAAAGTTAATGCAGAAAAAGGTATTTCTGCCGGGGTGACATTTCCCAAGCGACAAACCGCTTTGTATCTGCCAAGATATTTACTTAACCACTGAGGAACAACATGTTCTTTATTTTTGTTCTTTGGTGTTCCGCCACAAAAAACACATTTTTGAGCCATACGTAATCCTTGTTGCTATCAAGCATATTATAGTTGACAAAAATGCATTTTCAACAACAAAAACAAAAAATCCCCGATTGGGGATTTTTATTTGTCGGCGTTTTCTGTACTGGGCGATTTTTCTTCTTGCTGTTCTATTATCTGGGCAACAGATTCTATTTGCAACAGCTGATTTTCCAACGCGGCACGTTCCGATGATTTATATCCTGTTTCTGGTTCAGCGTTTACAACACCGTCTGTATTTTCACCTTTGACCGCGGCAGCTTTCTTGGCGTGTTCTGCAATTGCAGGATTTATTAAATTTTTATATATTTCAATCGCTTCGTGTGTCCCAGCCATATCGCGCGCCAATAATTTGTTTTCAGGTCCCGGGAAAAACCATTCGTCTAACTTGACCGCTGTTATTTGCATAATCGGACGTGTACGCGCCTGGGCCAACCATTTGGGAAGCATAGGCATATCTGAATAATACCACAACGCACCCCAATAAAATATCCCCATCGCAACAATACCACGAACAACACCAAAAATTACACCAAGTGTTTTATCAGTGACGTTCATTATGCTGTCTTGAATTTTATTGCGCAACTTTTGATTGAAAAAACCAACCAATAACAATATCGCAAAAAAGACAACAAAATAAGACGCAACTAATGTACCAACAGTCGATTCAGATAAATCAAACCAACGCTGTAATAATACATCTAAAAATGGCGATACAAAACGCGCAGATATTGCAGCAACAACCCACGACAAGGTCGCAATCGTTTCATACACCCCCCCACGAAACGTCGCCCAAACGGTCGACCCAAGTACAACACCGACATAAATATAATCAAGAACAGTTAAATCAAACATTTCTTAATCCTAAGTTTTTTATTTTTTTTCTTTGCGAACCAATACATATCCCAGTCCAGCGACCAAAACAATCAACAGACCCCAAAACCAAACGGAATCGTTGTTTACTTCATTTTTTTTTTCGATTTCTTCTGTTTGTACATATTCAACAATCGCATTTGCGCGCAATTTGTTTTCAGACTTGAATTTTTCTGCGTCTTTTTTCATTGCTTCACGATTTGCAACAGCAGCGGACTTTTGTTCGTCTGTTAAGTCAATTTCAACGTATTCGCGAATTTTATCTTGCATAAAATCAGCATAGCCTTGTTCGCATTTGTCACCAATTACCAAAACAGGAACACCACCAGAATTAAAACCGCAATCTTTCACAACTTGTTGAAATTTTGCGCGGTTTGCAGAATCCATAACATTAACCATCGTCAATGTTATTTCTGGATATTCATAAATTAATGTATTCGTGATAAAGTCACGCGCATGATGACAATGCGGGCAACTGGGCGAATAATATACTGTGACATCCGCAGCAAATGCAGAATTTAAAATAAAACAACCAAAGACACTGAATAAAAATAATAAACGCTTCATAATTTCTCCTTTTCGTTGTAGGAATTATAGAAAATATACAACAATTGGCGCAAGCAATTTTTACAACCAAATAATTCCTGTTGTGCATCAATATTTTTTCTGTAAAATTTGCTTTAAAAAAAGGATAAAAAATGTTCACACTTGCTGAATACCCACTGCCATACCCAACATACGCATTGGCGCCTTATATATCACAAGAAACAATCGAAACACACCACGGCAAACACGTTGCAACATATATAAATAACCTGAATAATTTAATTAAACAAACGTCTTATGAACAAATGTCACTGGATGATATTATAAAAAAATCAGCAACGTTACCTGACGATAAAAAAGTATTTGATAATGCGGCACAAATCTATAACCACAATTTCTTTTTTCAAGGTATGTGCCCAGATTGCAATACAAAAATCCCAAAAGAAATTATCGAAAGTTTTGGGAACGAAGAAAATTTTAAAACAATGTTTAAAAACGCAGCATCTTCTTTATTTGGCAGCGGATATACATGGCTGGTTCGTGACAATGGGACACTGCGTATAATTAATTTGAAAGATGCAGACACACCGATTGTGCACAATATGAAACCAATATTAAATCTGGATGTTTGGGAACATTCTTATTATCTAGATTACAAAAATAAACGCGCAGACTTTATCGACAACTTTTTAAATCACTTAATCAATTGGGACTTTGTCGCAGAAAATTTAAAACAATAAATATCCCCATCTGGGGATTTTTATCTGTCGTATATCACAGGCGTTTTATTGATAGTATAAACACGACCATCGTTTTCAACATTGTAATATAAATAAATTACATTTGATGAACCAAAAACATTATGCCATGGATTAAATTCCCCAATAACTTGACGAGTGGTATTACGTGGAAAAACACTGCGAAAAGTATTGTCAAAAACCTTTGAGTATTTATCACCGAATTCCGGAGACACAATCATATTCATCGCAATAATTCCATTTGGCGCAACACAAGATTTTAATCGTTGCATAAATTCAACAGTTATCATACTTTCTGGAACTTGGTATGAATTAGAATACACATCAAGCAATATAAAATCATATCGTTCGTCTGTGTTCTTTAAAAACTGACTGGCATCATCAACGATAAATTTTTTATTATCAGTCAATCTTTTGTTTAAAAAATATTTTTCTGAAACCGATTTTAATGTATGCTCTATATCAACAAAGGTATATTCATTATATGTATCATTTGCACCCAATGTAAAGCCACCTGCCCCAAGAACCAAAATTTTATATTTCTTGTCTTTTGGCATATTATAAATAAAGTTTTCATTTAAATAATTAATATATTCTGCCATAGACCCATCTGACCTTAATATAGACATCGGCAAACCATTCATATATAAAACACGCATATCATCGTATTCTGATACAGAAATAGTCGAATTTGCATTATTAACTATTATGCCATATTGTGTGCGCTGATACAGATTACAATTAATAGCAATCGACAGCAATAACACACAAATACAAATTACATACATACCCCAATTACGACGCAAAATTAATGCACCAACGACCGACAGCAATGTAATTAAAACAACAGTGTAATTAACACCAATAAAAGGCATCAATATCAATGTCGTCACAATCGAACCAAACACCGACCCAATTGTATCCCACGCCATTATACTGCCTGTGCAATTTTTGTTGTACGCACGCAATTGTCGCGACAAAAGAGTTGTATTAAGTCCAAATAAAAACGGTCCTGCCGACAAGAAAATTATCGAATATAAAAACGTCTGCAATGCACCAGAATTTATTCCATTGACATACATCAAAGAAAAATAACTTGTGACAAATGGAAAACTGGCCGCTGCAACAGATAATGCCGCGATAAACAAAAAGCTGATGCTTAATATTTTTCGAATTTTGGAATCAGATATTTTTTTTGATTCGCCAACGAAATAACCAAACGACATAAAACCCAGAAAAATTGCCATAATAATACTGGTGATGACAGCACTGCTGCCAACATAAAAAGACAATTGACGCAATACAGATAATTCCAAAGATAAACTGACATAACCATTCAGAAAAATTAAAAACATAAGTATATTACGCGATAACTTTTTCATATTTCCCCCACAAACATTATGAAAAGCATAATACATAAAAATATGTTATTTTTCAATTCTATTTTTTAGTGCGCATTCATCAATCTGATATCATCAAATTCAGAATATCGATTAAACATTGCACGCGCAAACGGACAAAGTGTTATCACGCGCCTTTTTTGACCGCGCGCCATATCTGCAACATTACGCAACAATGTTAAGCCAATATGCTGATTTCTGTATTCAGGCTCAACAATGGTATAATCGATTATCAATTTGTCAAAACCAACCCGAACATAGGTTATTTCGCCAATCTTTTTACCGTGCAGCACTGCGGTACAGGCATCTTGTTTGTCTGATATGATGTATTGGATTTCTTCTGTCATATAAAAAATATAACACCATAAAAATAAAATTTGTATATGACAGTATTCAAATGAAAAATCCCCCATTTTGGGGGACTGTTATAAAGTATCAAAATTTTTACGAATGATACGCGAACTGCGTCGCAGGGCCGCTGATTCTTCGGCACTGACTTTTGGACACAGTGTCGCAATTACACCGTTATTCCCAACGATTCGTGGCATTGACATTGCAACAGTTTTTTCACCAACACCTTCAACAACACTGACTGTCAAAATTCTTTTTTCATCGTTCACAATGCAACGAACCAAGTCCGCAACCGCACCAGCAATACCGTCCCAAGTTGCACCACGACCGCGAATAATTTCATACGCTGCATTATGTACACGATGTTCTATTGTTTTACGAGTGGTCGCAGGCAAAGATATTTTTGTTTGACGACAAAATGAATTTAAATCAATACCACCAATTGATGCAGATGACCAATTAATCATACTGCTGTCACCATGCTCGCCCAAAACATACGCATTTATCGACTGGGTCGATACAGATAACTGACGCGCCAAAATCGTACGCAGGCGTGCAGAATCTAACATCGTACCAGTACCAATCACACGCGCGGATGGCAGCTTGGATATTTTTTGCGCCAACATAACCATAACATCTAATGGATTTGTGACAATGATTAATTTTACCGTCTTGGTATCAACATTCGCCATAACACGTGGAACAATATCATTAATTACCGCTGCATTTGCATGCAGCAAATCAGTACGTGTCTGCCCAGGTTTTTGATTCGCACCAGCAGCAATAATTACTATTTCAGAACCACGAATTGCACGATAATTATTTACCGCAGTAATTTTAATATCGTACGAAAATGCAGCCGCATGCCCCAAATCTTCCGCAGCAGCCAGCGCACGCACACCGTCCTTATCAAACAAAACAATTTCATGCGCTAGCCCCGTATTCGCAACCGCAGTCGCAACAGCAGAACCAACAGAACCAATACCAATAATTGTTATTTTCATAATCTCTCTCCTGTTATCAATCTTGTATATTATATCATATTTTTTAAAAATTTGTATGAACAAAAAAATAAAAAAACGGGGCATACGCCCCGTTTTTTATTTACCTGATAATTTTAATATCGTATCAAGCGTTTCAGACATATATGTATCCAAACCAAACGACGTCTTGTATTCAGATGTATCAACATCATTAACACGATACTTTACTTCAATTGCGTTGTTTGCCAAATTCTTGGCAGATACAATCAGTCGAATTGGTGCAGCAATTAAATCTGCATCTGCAAACTTTTCGCCAGCACGCGCATCACGATTATCCAACAGAACTTCAATGCCTGCCGATTTCAGGGTTTTATAAATTTCTTCTGCCAATGGCAATGTCTTGCCATCTTTATCCGGCAACCCAATAACTTCGACAGCAAAAGGCGCAGTTGCCATATTCCAGATTGGGCCTTTGTCATCTGCACTTTCTTCCATAATTGCCGCCATAGTACGCCCAACACCAATACCATAACAACCCATAATCGGATGCTTGGTTTCGCCATCCGCAGCAGCGTATGTCAAGTTCATAGAAGTAGAATACTTGGTTCCCAATTGAAATATATTCCCAATTTCAATTCCGCGAACACGACGCATCTTTTTGCCACAGCGTGGACAAAGTTCTGTTTCATCGTCAACAAGTTCTTTGTTCGTATTAAAACCGCAATCGCACAAGAACAATGTATCTTCGCCCATATCGTTTACAAGCTGAAATTCATGTGCAACACTGCCCCCCATATCACCAGTAGATGACATTACACTGACAACATTTTTTAATCCGCAACGCGCAAAAATGCGTTCATAAGCAGTATGACAACGATTGTAATATTGTTCCAAATCAGATTGTGTTTCATGGAAAGAGTATGCATCTTTCATAATAAATTCACGTGTGCGAATCAGTCCTGCACGTGCGCGCAATTCATCACGAAATTTTGTTTGAATTTGATAAACCATAAATGGCATCTGACGATATGTTTCCAATACAGATTTTACATAATCAACAACAACTTCTTCATGAGTCGGATTTAAAACATAATCTGCACCAGAACGACCCTTGAATTTCACCAAAACGTCAACAGAATCATAACGGCCACTTTCACGCCAAAGATCAGCACCAGAAACCACAGGCATCAAAATTTCTTGACCGTCAATCGCATCCATTTCACTGCGAATAATATTTTCAATATTGCGAACAACGCGCCAACCCAATGGTGACAAAGTATATCCGCCTTGGAAAGTTTGATAAACATAACCACCTTTGACAGCCATTTTATGGCCATGTGTCGTCGCGCCGGCAACGTCGCCAATTAAACGTCGAACGCATAAATTTTCAATTTTCATATCTTAAATCTCTTTTATTTTTTTGTTTTTATTTTTTATCTTTTAATTCCATATATTTTTCTGACACGATTTTTTGCAGTGTATCAGCAATCTGCTTTCTGTCCATACCCGCCAGGGGCGGTGGTGGCAACAATGTAATCTCGACAGTAAATCCGCCCAGCATCATAATATGAAACACTTGGCCAAACGCACTGCGTTCACGTTTGCATTTTGGCCCCATATCCATTTTTTTGTTATCAAAGTACGCAAAGTGATCAGCCATTGTTTGCTCATCAATCACGCCGCCGTCTTTGTAACGATAATGCATTACCATTGGCTGAACCGTCACATTTGAATTTTCAACAAAGTTAAACAACGAACTTTTAAAAGGCTTTACATACGCACCGTTGGTCGTTGTGCCTTCGGGGAATAAAATCATTGGATATTCAACAGATTGTACCGCACGTTGTACCACAGCCAACGCGTCACGTGCGTGTGATGGACGACGGTCTACAAATATAACACCAAACTTTTTTGCAACCCAGCCAACCAATGGCCAATTTTCCATTTCTTTCTTGGCGATAAAACTGCCACCAAAGGCAAGTGGAAATGTCGCCAATTCAAACACCGATATATGATTAGAAACAATCATTAACGGACGTTCGGTTGATAATTTACCATGTACAACAATCCTGACACCAGCCAATTTGACCAAAATCCACATAAACACAGGCATATACCGAACAGCCATACGTCGCGGCATCAAGAATATAATTGGCACTTGGATAACAACAGCAACCCAAAACGCAATAAATTTAATTGCTGCGCCAGTTGTATTAAAAATATTTTGCCGTCTTAACTTTGCCATTTTTTTTATTCTTCTGTTTCAACCTTGGGGTCTTCGATATATTCTGCATCATCTGCGTCTTCGCGCAACAAGAAATCAACAAAATTGCGCACAAAACGAAATGGACCAACCACAGGATAAGTTATAATTTTGCCAAAAGTTTTGATAATATTTTCTTTGTCATTGGGGTCACCCAACGCATTTTCACGCCCCAAAAAGTGCTTTTGATATG
The DNA here is from genome assembly GCA_045576255.1 of Candidatus Enterousia sp. Taxonomy (GTDB): domain Bacteria; phylum Pseudomonadota; class Alphaproteobacteria; order Rs-D84; family Rs-D84; genus Enterousia. Next base: position 6,637 of record JAZNGD010000016.1, on the reverse strand, counting down.
CGGAATCCATTTTGCGCGTTTCAATCATAACAAAAACATCGTACGAATTAAATGGCGTATCAATGTAGACACCGCGACCAAATGTTGCCCCCAAGCGTAAATACCCTTTTATTAAAGGAGTCATTTCTGCCTTTGCATCTGCCGCATCAACAAATTCACGTGGCAATATATTCATACGTGATAATTTTGGATTAACACCGGCAGAAAACTTTTCAGGCAATACAGTCGCGCGCAAACGCAACGGTGATAAATGATTATAATACAAATATGAAATAGCCTGGGCCGACTTGGCAGGATTTGACCCAACAAATGACGCAACACCAAATATAACACCAATCTTGCGACGTACAATCATTTCGCCCAATCCAGCCCACAACATACGCATAACCAACGCATTGTCACGATATTCCCGTTCAACGCAAGCACGCGACATTTCAGCAATATTGCCATTATATTTTTTTATCTTGGATATATTAAATTCGTTTTCTGTATAAAAACCACCCATTTTTTCGGCAGCATTTCTGTCAATAATGCGATATGTTCCGACGACGCGACCATTATGAAACACAGCCATATATTCTGCATATCTATCATAAGAATCATATTCTTCGCCCAACGCACGCTGTTCTTCGGTCGCACTGGCGCCTTCTTCTTCTACGAAGACACGATAGCGCAACTGGCGCACTTGTTTTCTTTCTTCTTTGTTTCTGGTTAAACGCACTTCAAAATCACGAATTTTGATAGCCATAAATTTATCCTTTATAAATACATATTGGGAAGAATATCAAAGAAAACGAACGTTCGCAACGATTTTATTTAAGATTATCTGCCAAATTAGCAATTGCTATTGCGTACCAATTTGAATTATTCCACTTCTTGATGCGATAAAAATTCGGATATGTCAAATAAGCTTCTATTCCAGAATCTGACACAGATTTATCTGACACACCAGACGCAGCAACAACTGCATCGCGTGCACGTTGAATTTCCGCAGTGTCTGCAACCAATCCTGCCACCATTTCTTTTGACGGCAGCGATGTGCCATCTGGGTTTACTATCCCAAGAGCCGACCACTGGGGCAATGTAAGTTTTGTCTTTCCATCTAACAACCCCAAATCAAAATCTGACGGCAATTTAACACGACGTACTATGCGTTCGTTTGGGTTCCAACCCAACTTGCTAAGATAATTCGCTGCACTGAACATACCGTCGCCAACACTGCCGATAATATCGACACGCCCATCACCATTACCATCAACGCCATATTGCGCCAATGTTGTTGGAATAAACTGAAAATGCCCCATCGCGCCGGCCCAAGACCCATGAATATCATTTATGTCTAATTTATTTTTATCAGCAATCTTCATCAAAGAAATTAACTGATTTGTAAAAAAAGTTTCACGACGACCATCATAAATCAGCGTAAAAAAAGCATCTGTCAATTTATGTCGCGCCTTGACTTCACCATAGTTGGATTCCAACCCCCAAAAAGCCAATATTACATGTGGTTGAACACCGTACTTTTTTTCTGCACGCGACAACATTGTCGGATATTTTTTACGCATAATTTTACCTTGGGTAATACGCGAATCACTGACTGTTCTGTCCAGATAATCAGCCAAAGTCAACTTGAATTCCGATTGATTTTTATCGCTTTTTACAATCGATGGAATAAAAGCAGGATATTTAACTGTTTGATTAATAACATCTGACGATACGCCTTGGGCATTCGCTTTTGACTTTATCGAATCAATCAAATCATACCAACGCGCAACATCAAAAGAACCAGATTGCGCATAACATACGCATGGCATAACAAAAATCACAGCTATCAGCCTTTTAAGCAAACTACCCATAATTTGTCCTTTTATTAAAATGCGTATTTAAATCCGATATGCAAGCCAAACGATTGCCATGTTGCACGCTTTAAAGAATCGGATACGTATTCAGTATGTGCCGCAACCGTTTCTAGCAGCGGAACATAGTATACATTACCAAAATCGTCATAGACTTCTTGCATTACATATTGGCCATTTTCATCAAGGACATATTGACTGTATTCTGCGACATATAATTCGCCAGGAATCTTTCCAACATGGAATAAATTTGTATCTATACGTAAAGACAACTGCAATCTGTCGGACAACTTATAATCGTATTCCATTTCAGCAGCATAAGAATACGCGCCATTTGAACCTTCATCCAAGAAACTGGGGTTTTGTTGCCAATCAGTACGGTTCGGCCAAATACCTTCGGATGAATATTTTGGCAATCCAAACTGCATATAAAAACGCAATTTGTCTTTCAGTGTCATCTGCTTTTCAACTTCAAGTCCAACATAAAAGCCAGACCACGTTGTGTTGTATATGTGTGTTGTACCTTCTACTATTACAGGGCCATCGCCACCGATAATCACACATTCACCAGCGTCAACACCCCATGGAATTGTCCCCATTTCAATAGTGTAATCGCCAGTCACCAATGCATCGCCCAAATATAAAAATCCGTCCGAACTGGAGCCAGTCGCCGCGTTTGTGACAACCTTGATGTCTTCGGGGGACATACATACTTGATACAAATCTTCTGGTGGTTCAACCCCAATTGGCACAGAAAAGAATTCGCCCAATTCATTACCAAAAACATAATTGCCTGTATCCGTCATCAGCGGCAAATAAACCCCAGGATTCGGATAGTAATGGTCAGACATTTCCAAATTATGCTTGAATATTTCATATCCAAATGTTGGCGACAATTTCCACCCACCAATATCCCATACATGATGCGCCGCAATTCCAAACTTAAAATGATTGCTGCGCCCAGTCTGAGAACCAGTAGAAATAGTGAAAATTCCATATTCTGGATATGCTTCATCAAATGGCATTAAGTCATAATCCATTGACAAACCGCCATGCGACATATCGCCATATGCATATTGCCCATATAAATACATATCGAAATTACGCAGACTGAAATTATGGCGTGCACCAACCTGGATTTCATTCCAAATCATATCGTCCCATTCAAGAATGGAATTAACACCAGTTTCAAATTCAAAGTCCGCAAAACGACGCGTATAACCTGCATAAACAGTAGTTTTATTTTCAGCTTCTGGCGGCAACGCGATACCATTTGGGGTCATTGTACCAAAAACAGTCGGCATTTGCGCGCGTGGCGCTTGATACGTATAAGTACGCGTTCCGACAGTTTGTTTAACCCCACCCTGTCCAACATATTTTGTATACCCCTGATTGGCGTATCGGCCATAGGACAGCTGATTTGCGTTTGGCGAAGCAGAAGTCTGATAATACGAAGGAACGCCTTCGTTCGCGGCAAACACCGCAAAAGGCGCAAAAATACCCGATAAAAATGAAATTACCCCTGCCTTCATTGTCTTTTTACAGAACTGATTATATCATAAAAAAAGTCGATATAAAAGTATTTTTAATTTATATCTTGCACGAATTATTTCAAACGATAAAATACCTGCAAATGAAAAACACAGCACACAACATATATATTCACGTACCCTTTTGTATGTCAAAGTGCAAATATTGCGCGTTTTTTTCACATGCTTGCACAAATATCGATTGGGATACATATACCGACAAAATACGCAAAGAAATTTGCTGTTGGGGACAAAAGCTGGGAAAAATCGACATAAACAGTGTATTTTTTGGCGGCGGAACCCCGTCTTTGATGCCTGTACATACATTTGATACAATTATTAAAACAATAAAAGATAATTTTAACCTGATAAAAAATGCTGAAATTACACTGGAATCAAACCCCAAAACATTAAACAAGGATAAATTGCAAGACTTTTATAAATCTGGAACGAACAGATTGTCTGTGGGCGTACAAAGCCTTGATGATGAAAAATTAAAATTTTTGGGACGTAAACACAATGCAAACGACGCACTGCAATTGTTGGAATGGGCGCACAATATTGGATTGCGCACGTCTGCCGATTTTATATACGGATTGCCAAAAGAAACACCAGAAGATGTTATACAAATTTGTGATAAAATAAACTCGCTGGGGCTGCATCATTGTTCTATGTACGAATTAACAATTGAACCTGATACGCCTTTTGGCAAAATGAATTTAGATATGCCTGACAACGAAACAATGGCACAAATGTACATCGCAATCAGCAACAGATTGTCTTTGCCAAGATACGAAGTGTCTAATTATGCAGATGCAGACAATCACTGTGTACATAATGAAAACATCTGGGATGGCGAACCTTATATCGGAATTGGACTGGGGGCGGCAGGACGTATATTTTTAGATAATACTTGGTACGAACAATTGGGCGCAAATGAAAAATTTGAAAAAATATCAGATGAAACACGCGCCACAGAAATGATTATAACAGGACTGCGTACAATACGCGGTTGCCGGTTGACAGACGCTGTAAAAAAGGCTATTGATATAGACTGGATAAACAAACATCCAGAATACGTTCAAATAAAAAACAACCGCATTTGCACAACAAATTTGGGGTTACTGATTTTGGACGATATTTTGACAAATATAGTGGGGTAAAATGAAAAGCAAAATACTTAATTTAATCGGCATATTTGCAGTAGCAATCGCAATAATATCAGCATATTTTTTAACAAAGGAGAAAAAAGTGACTGTCGGGATAAAATCAGAAAATATGGATTTGTCTTTCAAACCTGGTGATGATTTTTATAACTATGCAACAAACGGATGGCGCAAAGCGAATCCTATTCCAGATGACTATTCACGATATGGCGCATTTGATGTATTACGCAATACTAATTTGGAACGTACACGCGAAATTGCAGAAAATGATTCTGGTAAAATCGGTACACTGTATAAAATCGCAATGGACGCAGACAAATTGAACGCTGATAAAACCACACCGGTATCAGAATACTTGTCCCAAGTCGACAATTTATCACGTGCAGATTTGGAAAAATATCTGGGGTATGCACATACGTTTTATTCCGCTTTTTGGGGTGACGGTGTTGCATTAGATGAAAAAGACAGCGAACATTTCTTGTACAACATCGTTCAAGGTGGTCTGGGATTGTCACGCGATTACTTTTTTGACGATGATGCCAAGTCAGTTGAAATAAGAAAAAAATACCAAGACTTTATCGCCACACAAATGAATAATTTTGGAATAAACACAGACGCAAAAAAATTATATGCGTTGGAAGAAAGAATGGCAAAATCATTCTATCCAAAAGAAAAATTGCGCAATCCACACGCAAACTATCACAAAATGAGTATCAAGGACATCAAAGAAAAATTTCCCGGTTTTGATTGGGACGCGTATTTAAATGCACGTGGCGCAAAAGCTGCTGAATTTATCAACATCGCCCAGCCAGAAGCTATCGCAGAATCAATCGCAATTATGAATGATACAGATTTCGAATTGATAAAAATGTATTTGAAATATCGCATCGTAAGTGCTGCTGATACTTTGCTTGACGATAAAACATACGATATATCATTTGATTTTTACAATCGTACAATGTCGGGACAAAAAGAACAAAAGCCACGTTGGAAACGTGCAGTTTCAATGATTGATGACGCAATCGGCGAAGAAGTCGGTAAAATGTATGTCAAAAAATATTTTTCCAGCGACGCAAAAAAACGTATGCAAAATCTGGTGAAAAATTTGCAAAGCGCATACGCAATGCGAATACAAAATCTGGATTGGATGAGCGATACAACCAAACAAAAAGCGTTGGAAAAACTATCTACGTTCAAAGCAAAAATCGGATACCCAGATAAATGGCGTGATTATTCAAAATTGGAAATCAAAAACGATTCTTTGTGGGCAAATATGGTGCGTGTGTCGCAATTTGAAGACGCATTTTGGATTAATAAAATTGGTCAAAAAAAAGACCCAAATATTTGGTACATGAATGCACACGAAGTAAATGCGTATTACGACCCATCAACAAACGAAATTTGCTTTCCGGCTGGAATTCTGCAATATCCTTTCTTTGATATGGCCGCAGACGACGCGTTTAATTACGGCGCAATCGGTGCTGTAATCGGACACGAAATGACACATGGTTTTGATGATTCAGGCCGCCACTTTGACAAAGACGGAAATATGACAGACTGGTGGACGGCAGATGACGCAGAAAGATTCACAGTGCGCGCGAATGTTATGCGTGACTTTTTCGACAAAATAAAAATCAACCAAGAAGTAAACGCAAACGGCACCTTTACATTGGGTGAAAACTTGGCGGATTATGGCGGTGTCACAATATCTTTTGATGCGTATAAAAATTTCGGGACCCAAACCGACACAGTAAACGATATGACGTCTGACATGCGGTTTTTTATCGCATATGCCGGCGTTTGGGGCCAAAACATACGCAGCGCCGAAGAATTACAGTTGACTAAAACAGACGAACATTCACTTGGTCGCAACCGCGTTAACGGTATATTACCGCATATAAACGCGTGGTATGATGCATTTGACATAACATCTGTAAACGCGATGTATATTGCACCAGAAAAACGTGTAAAGTTGTGGTAAAGGAAATATGACCTGGGGCTTGGGGCTTTTCGGGCCCCACATACACTTCGTCATCCTGGGGCTTGACCCCAGGATCCAGGTCTATCCTGCTTTTTTTATTTGTGT
>JAZNGD010000015.1:0-2934 GCA_045576255.1 Candidatus Enterousia sp. | reverse complement strand
CGACTGCACCCCCGACTAATGCGCCCTTGGCTGCAGACGGATTTTTGCCTTCATCCAGACTGAATCCATCAAACGCATCCCTTAACTGACCTGCCTGGGCCGCAAAGCTGAAATAGTCAATACAAGGTTCGCTTGCTTGGTTATTGCATGCAAATTTAGTTTTTCCTTTCATACGAGTCAATTTGGCGCATTCTGATTTAAATGCAGAATCATCTGCATACACATCTGAGAATCTTAGCTCTATACCTGAGGTACAAACCAAGCGATCGGTACTAGAATCATACGAGCATACTTTTTGATCACTAGCATTATATACATCAAAACCATTGCTTGTTCCTTTTACAGTATAATTTGTATTGTTAACACTTATAACATAACTATCACCGTCCCCAATAGGCGGCGCGGCCAAATATCTATCACAGGCATAGACAAGATCACTGGCGGCCAGCATCGTGTCATACAAACCCAACACTGCATTACATTGATCTTCGGTCAATGATGTTTGGGTCGATTTCAAATCCACTGTGTTGGACGAACCCGACCCCCCTGTATTACTACCTGTATTACTACCTGTATTACTATTTTCCCCAAGGAACGAGTTTATCATCGCCAGATTTTCTTTAGGAATCTTTTTCCACAATTCGTCACGATAGTCTTTGTTTTTACAATTATTGTCGTTATTCTTTGCCCTGACACTGCCCACAACTGCGCCAGTGCCGGCACCCAATACCGCCCCCCCAGGCAACGCAATTGCCGCCGCTGTACGTGTATCGCGCATTAAACCAAAATCAAACAAGTCTTTGTTGCAAGTAAACGCAGAACCTGCAACTTGCCAACTTTCAGCCGGAGAACCATCGCCAATCGCACCAAACAAAGAATCATTTGTAATCAATTTATCCTTGTTATAGGCCGCAACACGAATTAAACATTCACCTTCGACGGCGTCCCAACGCGCATAATGACCGCGGTCGAACTTCTTGTTTTCTTTTTCGCCCAACGGATATTCTTTGGTTAGGTCGTCGTTGTTATAGTTATTATAAGGGTTGACCGATGTGCTGTCTTCTTTTTCATTTACAACAGCAGCAACGTTTTTGACACGATTAAACGACGAACCGTATGTATTTGAATCCAACAACAAACATGTGTTTTCAGCCTGGGTCGGTGTCAATCCGGTCTTGCCTAACACAAAACTGTAATATTCCGGCTGAACACGACGCGAATTAAAGTCAATCCAAACATCTGCACGTGAAGAATAAACCTTGTTGCAATTAAGTGTCGTATCGGTTATACACTTGTCAACTTGAACTGCACACAAATTCATACCGTTAATAATAGACGTGCGCAAATCATTATTGAACAAGTCTTTTAATCCGTTCGGCAACGCGCCGCCATCAATACATGCAGCCAAACTATTCATACAATTTTCAACGGTGTACGCGTCTTGGCAAATCTGTCCTTGTTCATCACCCGGCGTTTCTGAATTCGAATCGTCTGACCCACCTGGGTTATCATCGGGTGTATTTGGTACACTTGGCACATTTGTCCCAGGCTTTGGAACATTAGTACTGACGTTGCCAATAACAAAAACCGGCACAGTTGGCATACTGGGCATACGATTGACAGTGGGTGCGGTTCCATTGCGCCCTGCCGCACCAGATGCACTTTTACCGGCACCAGTAGCGCCCACATCTTGACGAACATTTGTATAATCACCACGCCCTGTTGCCGCATCAGACGCAAAAACAAAAGCACAAACGCCCAACGACACAGTCGACGAAACCAAAAAACGCAGAAATCCGGACATAAATAATCCTCCCCTTTAATATCTTTGTTATTATGCCATAAAAAAGCTTGTAATAAAAGTGTTTTTTTCTTTATTTAAGACACTTGACAAACAATGTATATTGTCTATAATAAGTATATGAAAAGATTATTTTCTTTTTTATCTGAAAAACGTCATTTGTTTACATGGACCGCAATCTATGTATTTGTTTTGTGGGCAATTTTAAAATTTATATTTAATTTCAGTATTTTTAATCAACATCAATGGCATCGCTTGGCACACGCCGAACTGCATGGATTTGCCGGCTTTGTTTTTGGGTTGATTATATTCGCGGCAATACCTTTGTACATTGCGACTTGTACTTTTATCTATAAAAAAAACAAGCCACTAATTGAAGTACCTGTTCCAAAATGTATAAAAAATCTAAAAAATACAAACAAATCAGAACCAGAAAAACCAAAAGAATCTAATAAAAAAACAGAAACAACAGAAAAATTGCCAGACGAAGTGCCTTTGGAAATACGTCCTGCATTTGAACGCGCAATACTGAATCCGATTAAATTTACAAAATCTGACGAAACAAAAACAGAACAAAATACAGATTCTGCCAAAGAACAGACGCTGCCGTTGCCCGATGATTTTGATATACAACTTGACGAAGCTTTTGAAGACGCGCCTATAACAATGCCTAAATTTTCTGATATAAACTTTGATGACGACACACCAGACGATGACGACGCACCAGAAGACAATGTTCAAGAAGACATAACCATCACAGATACGCACGCAATTGTTACGCACAGCGACCCCGATTTTTGGGTTGTCGATGAAGACAATTGGTTCGCAACAGGAAAAACTCGTCCATCGCCAATCGCTGCGGTTTTGGCAGCCGCCAAGAAATATGATGTAAAACCTGTTATTCGTTTAACCCAAACAAACATACTGGACATTGAAAATTTGATTGAAAAATGGGAATCCGACGGTATTACCGTCATAACAGAAAAAACTGATGAATAATAATCCCTTCCCTGTTGTTCTGGCAACATAACGACGCCCAGCACTGCGCCCCCCCACACAGGATACAGGTCACTACACTTTATTCCCCCTGCCTGTTCTTCTTTCTGTCATCCTGGGGCTTTTCGGGCCCCACT
>JAZNGD010000014.1:0-35024 GCA_045576255.1 Candidatus Enterousia sp. | reverse complement strand
GATAAACTTTTATTTATATAAGCACAAAGCGCTCCGAACCGACGGTTCTCGTCCGCCCGAACAAAAAAACATCCCGATTGGGATGTTTTTATTATCTGGTGGCCCTGGTCGGACTCGAACCGACACTCCTTGCAGAACTTGATTTTGAGTCAAGCGCGTCTACCAATTCCGCCACGGGGCCGTGGCATCCGAAAACCAATTAAGCGGCTTTCTTTGCTTCAACTTTTTTTACCAAGCGTGCGCTGCGATTTGCCTTGTGTGCAGGCTTTTTAGCAGGTGCAGCTGGTTTGCCAGCTTTCTTTTCAATGGCTTTTTTAATTGCAGCCATATCAGCTGTTAAACGTGATACAGGTTTTGACATTACATACGCATCCAAACCGCCATGCTTGGTCAATGTGCGCAGACCAGCAGTTGAAATACGCAATGAAAAATCACGACCCAGAATATCACTGTGGAATTTTAATGTTTGCAGATTTGGCAAGAATGTACGTTTTGTACGACGATGAGAGTGGGAAACATTCATCCCAACTTCTGTTTTCTTACCTGTAACTTTACATACACGTGGCATAATACTTTACCTTTGTTTATAGCGAGGCTAAATTTATAACATTTTTACAGAAAAGTCAAGTGTTCTTTTCTTTTTTTCTTATTTATTTGTTATATGGCTGTTCCCCAGCAAATCAGTGATGACTTTTACAGGGGTAAATGTCGATAGTGGCGTTTCAACAAATACGGTGTTCCAGTGCGCCATCGCGCCGTTCCACAGCCCAGGACGTTCCATCGCACGTAACGCACGACCGTTCTTGGACTTTTCAGATATAAAACCAGCCCGTGAATCAACAAATTCAATCAAATTGAACTTTTTGCCGTTTATATCGCGCGGCATACAAACAATGTCTGTAGGACTGAAAAATTCACCTTTTTTTAATATGTCTATGTTTTCTGGGGCGATTTGTCCAGGTTCAACAATTTGCAGCCCAATGCCGTTTTCTGCGCGTACCCAGAACGGACCACCCCCAGGTTCGCCAGTGTTCTTGATAATGCCGCATACGCGTAATGGGCGGTTTAATATATCGCGAACGTTCGTCGTGTCAGATAATCTTAGACCCAAATAATCTGATATAAATGATTTTATTTCCGATATATTTGCAGTGCCATTGTCAATCGCGTGGATGTAATTAAATATCTTGGATTGTATTTGCATTGCCATGCCTGCCAGTGCTTTTTTGTGGTATGTCGTGTCGTCGCGTATATCGTCTGGGCAAATGTTATCGATGTTCTTTATAAATATTATGTCGCTGTCGATGTCGTTCAAATTTTCAATCAGTGCACCATGACCAGCTGGACGAAACAGTAATGTGCCATCGTCATTTCTGAATGGGGTATTGTCCATATTTACCGCGATTGTATCAGTTTCTGGTTTTTGGGTCGACATTGTTATGTGGTATTTTACACCGAATTTTTCTTGGTATTCTGGCAATATTTTGTTTAACAATGTGTCGAACCCAGATTTGTGTTCAGGCGATACTGTAAAGTGTATGTTGACGTTCTTGTTTGATTCTGCGTAAAGCGCACCTTCGATTAAGTGTTCTGCTAATGCAGTGCGGTTAAATTTGCTGTATTTGTGAAATTGCAACAATGCCTTGGGCAAGTTGCCATAGTTCAAACCACGCTTTGTAATTATACATTCGATTATGTCGTGTGGTGTTGGATTTTCTGGCAGATGTTTACACAGGTCGTCATAAAACGCGAACTTTTCCAAATTATCCAGAACAGTTTGTGTGGTTTTATTCATTGTGCCGCTGCCCAAAAATTCGAACAAGTCTTTGAACATACGGGTCGCCGCCCCAGATGCAGGAACAAATTTTACAATATTGTATTTGTCTTTGTTTGATTCATAGTATTCGACATATGTGCGGTCCAGCATTGCAAGAACACCGTCATTAATCGTCGCCGCAGATACAATGTCCGCAGGTGGAAACCCGGATTTAAAATCAGCCAGTTGTTGTTCGATTGCGGATAATGTTAAACCATAAGATTCAATTTGCTTGATGTCTGATTCAGAAAAATATGTCATATTTCCATCCTTTTATTAAAGCGTAATATAAATATCTGTTGTGCGCAAGTTTAACTTGGGGGAAACGTTCCTGTGTCTTGAAAGGTTGTTTTATGGCACTATATATATGGCAAATAATAACAAAAGGAATTACAGATGAATCCAGATGATTTACAGGAAACACCACAACAGGCAATCGAAAAATATACAACAGATTTTACCAAGTTGGCGGCAGATGGAAAATTGGACCCTGTTATCGGACGTGATGAAGAAATTAGACGCGCAATCCAAGTGCTAAGCCGCCGTACAAAAAACAACCCGGTTTTAATCGGAAATCCTGGGGTTGGAAAAACTGCGATTGTCGAAGGACTGGCGAATCGTATTATATCGGGCGATGTGCCAGAAAATTTGTTGAAAAAACAGTTGTTAAGCTTGGATATGGGGGCGTTGATGGCTGGGGCGTCTTTTCGTGGGCAATTTGAAGGACGACTGAAAGCTATTTTAAAAGCTGTCAAAGATGCGGACGGAAAAATCATTTTGTTTATCGACGAATTACATACTTTGGTCGGTGCAGGTAAGGGCGAAGGCAGTATGGATGCTGCAAATTTATTAAAGCCAATGTTGGCGCGTGGTGAACTGCATTGCTTGGGGGCGACAACGTTGGACGAATATCGTCAATATATCGAAAAAGACCCAGCTTTGGCGCGGCGTTTTCAGCCTGTTTATGTCGATGAACCAACCGTAGATGACACAATTTCTATTTTGCGCGGATTAAAAGAAAAATACGAAGGACATCATGGTGTGCGTATCGCAGATGCTGCGCTGGTGTCCGCCGTTAAATTGTCAAACCGATATATCACAGACAGATTCTTGCCAGATAAAGCAATCGATTTGATTGACGAAGCTGCCGCGCGCGTTCGTATAGAAATTGCTTCAAAACCAGATAAGCTGGATGAAGTTGACAGACACTTGATGCAGCTGAAAATCGAACAACAGGCGTTGAAAAAAGAAAAAGACGAAGAATCTAAAAAACGCTTGGCAGATTTAGAAAAATTAATCGAAACAGTTGGCGCAGAATCCAAAGAACTGACCGCACAATGGCAGGCAGAACAACAAAAAATGCGCGGATTGTCTGATGCAATGGCTGCGCTTGATGCGGCCAAGGCCGAAGTCGCAACAGCTATGCGTAATGGCGATTATGAAAAAGCATCTGCGTTGCAATATGGAAAAATTCCGGAATTGGAAGAAAAAATCGCAAAAATGAACGCGGACGCAAAAGAATATAAAACCGTTTTGCCAGAACATATCGCGGCCGTAGTCAGTAAATGGACAGGGGTGCCAGCAGACAGATTAAACGCAGAAGAACAATCAAAATTGTTAAATATCGAAGATGAATTGCGTAAACGCGTGGTCGGTCAAGACCATGCACTGGGGGTTGTTGCACGCGCAATTCGTCGCAGTCGCGCAGGGTTGTCTGACCCTCGTCGTCCAATGGGCAGCTTTATGTTCTTGGGGCCAACGGGTGTTGGAAAAACCGAAGTTGCAAAGGCGTTGGCAGAATATCTGTTTAATGATGATACCGCGATGACCAGAATCGATATGAGTGAATATATGGAACCACATTCTGTGTCTCGCTTGATTGGCAGTCCTCCGGGGTATGTCGGATATGAACAGGGTGGGGTGCTGACGGAAAGTGTTCGTCGCAGACCTTATCAAGTATTGCTGTTTGATGAAATTGAAAAAGCAAATCCAGATATATTTAATGTCTTTTTGCAGATTCTGGACGATGGACGTTTGACAGACGGCCAAGGGCATATTGTCAACTTTACAAACACAATCATTATTATGACCAGTAATTTGCCAGATATAGAAGCGGTAAAAAGACATTTTCGCCCAGAATTTATCAATCGTATTGATGAAATAGTGTTCTTTAACCCATTGGGCAAAGATGTTATGGCAGGTATTGTGAAAATTCAATTGCGTGGTTTGGAACGGCGTTTGACAGAACGCAGAATAGATTTGAATATCACAGACAAAGCGATTAAGTGGCTGGGCGACAATGGTTATGATGCAGTGTTTGGTGCGCGCCCATTAAAGCGACTGATAACGTCAAGCGTCGAAGACAAAATCGCAGACTTGATATTAACTGGCGCAATCGGCGAAGGCAGCACAGTGTATATCGATGTACACGGCAAAGAACTAACCGTAAAATAAATTATAATAACATATCTAAAAACAAAACCGATGGCTCATGTAGCGTCATGTACACTACGCCATCGTTTTTGTTTTTATCTAAATTATTCTAATTTATTTTACGCTAATCACGAACGGTGTTTTTTTGTTCGGGAATCTCATGTAGCGTCATGTACACTACGATTCCCGATTTCCTTTTATCTAAATTATTCTAATTTATTTTACGCTAATCACGAACAGTGTTTTTTTTGTGCGGGAATCTTATGTAGCGTCATGTACACTACGATTCCCGATTTCCTTTTATCTAAATTATTCTATTTAATTTCCGCACGGATCGCTTTTATTAACTGTTTTTTTATGATACAATACTGCTTGATAACAGAATGACAAAAGGATTTATAATGCCATTGAATTTGTTGAACGATTTGGCTTTTACCGATTTTTTAACCGATATTTCATATCAGGGGCGCAATGCGCCAACCCAACAAAATGTACGCGGCGAATTTGAAAATGCTGACGATGTGTTGGAAAACATTGATGATATCGCACGCGGTATTGTAAATCAGTATATAAAACTTCGTCTGCGTGATTATATAGAAACATTGGATAAAGAACCTGCCTTTGTGCTGGTAAATGCGGACGAGCCTGATTTGCCGGATTGGGCGCACAATGTTATGGGAAAGGGAAGAAAGGTATTTAGGTTTGATGGCAAACGCATGTCAGACAAATTAAAAAATGAAATTACAACTGTGCGTGACTATCTGTTTGATGTGGCAAAATCGTATGTCAAAGAAACTGCAGAAATCGCAAAAAATACCAAACATAAGTGCACGATTAGATATGATTATTTGAAGTCTAGTAACGAATTGAGGACTTTTGACCGGGCGCTGGAACTTGCAGGTGAGTGGCACAAGAAAATAGCCAATGGATTAGAACAACGGTTAAAATCAAACGAATTATCAGAAAAATCTTTGGTTGGTGCAACGTTCGTAATGGAATTGCCAAACAATATGGTGGCGTATCAACTGACTACGCCCCAGGCATTAGATTTTGAATCAGATTATATGGGGCATTGTGTCGGCAGAGATGGTTATGACAAGGGGGTTACAGATGGTACAACCCAGATATATTCGATACGCGACAAACGTGGCGAACCACATGTGACATTCGATGTGCGCGGAAACTCTATAAAACAGGTCAAGGGCAAACAAAACAAACGTCCTGTTTCAAAATATATGCCCGCGGTTCAGGCGTTTGTTCGTGCAAAAAAACTTGAAATTGATGGCGATATAAAAAATACCGGGTTGCTGAAACAAGATGGCGAGTATTACAATATATTTGATTTGCCCAAAAATTTTGTTGTTAATGGCGATTTAGATTTGTCGTGTATGGAATTAGAAAAATTGCCAGACTTGTCCACAGTGACAGTGATGGGGGGATTTTTTTGCCGCGATAATAAATTAACAACATTACAGGGCGCACCAAAAGAAGTTGGTGGGTGGGTTAATTGCGGTAACAACCAATTAACAACATTACAGGGCGCACCAGAAAAAGTTGGTGGGGGTTTTATTTGCAATCACAACCAATTAACAACATTACAAGGCGCACCAAAAGAAGTTGGCGGGGATTTTAATTGCAGTAATAACCAATTAACAACATTACAGGGCGCACCAAAAGAAGTTGGTGGGGGTTTTAATTGCAGTAATAACCAATTAACAACATTACAGGGCGCACCAGAAAAAGTTGCTGGGGATTTTTATTGCGGTAACAACAAATTAACAACATTACAGGGCGCACCAGAAAAAGTTGCTGGGGGTTTTTATTGCCACGACAATAAATTAACAACATTACAGGGCGCACCAAAAGAAGTTGCTGGGGGGGTTGATTGCCGCGACAATAAATTAACAACATTACAGGGCGCACCAGAAAAAGTTGGTGGGGATTTTAATTGCAGTAATAACCAATTAACAACATTACAGGGCGCACCAGAAAAAGTTGGTAGTGGTTTTTATTGCCACGACAATAAATTAACAACATTACAGGGCGCACCAGAAAAAGTTGCTGGGGATTTTTATTGCTATAACAACCAATTAACAACATTACAGGGTGCACCAAAAGAAGTTGGTGGGGGTTTTGGTTGCGGTAGCAACCAATTAACAACATTACAGGGTGCACCAGAAAAAGTTGGTAGGGGTTTTTATTGCTATGACAACAAATTACAGTCGCTGGATGGAAAGCCAAAAAGTTATGGACGTTTTAGTTGGGATGAAGAATTGTTGTCTCCAAAAGAAAATAGTGTGGCAGATTGGTTTAAACGGGGGTTAAATAGGTTGTTTTCCCAAATTTTTAACAATAATAACGACGGTCACGATATGTAAAAAAACGCCCGTATGGGCGATTTTTTTTATTTTTTTGTCTTTTTTGTTGGTTTGGTTTTAAATTGTATGTCGCGCAGTTTGCGATATTCGCCATTTAATTTGTACAATTCTGAATCTGTGCCGACTTCTATTATTTCGCCGTCTTTGATTACACAAATCATATCCGCGTCCAAAATGGTCGACAGACGGTGCGCAATTACAAATGTTGTACGGCCACGCATCAGATTGTTTAATGTCGTTTGAATTATCTTTTCGCTGTGTGTGTCCAGCGCAGATGTTGCTTCGTCCAGTAATAATATTGGAGCATCTTTTAATATTGCGCGTGCGATTGCGATTCTTTGTTTTTGGCCGCCAGATAATAATGCGCCGCCTTCGCCAACAGGTGTTTCGTAACCATTTGGAAATTCGTTGATAAAATCATCTGCGTTCGCAGCGCGTGCAGCAGAAACAACCATTTCGTGTGTGGCACCCGGGTTTCCGTATTTAATGTTGTCTTCGATTGTGCCGTTAAACAAGAATACAGATTGTGAAACTTCTGCGATACTGTCGCGCAGGGATTTTAAAGTGTATTTCTTTATATCTGTATTATTTATTGTAATTTTTCCCGATTCTGGGTCGTAAAAGCGCAGTAATAAGTTAAATATAGTTGTTTTTCCACCGCCTGATGGGCCAACCAGCGCACATACACGACCAGATGGTACTTTGAAATCGATGTTTTTAAGCACTGGTTCATTTTCATTGTATCCGAACGAAACGTTGTTGAAAGCAATTGATAATTTCTTGGAAGTTAAATTTTTGGCGTCTTTGCTGTCAACAATGGCAGGTTTGCTGTCCAAAAATTCAAATAATATTTCCGCGGCCAGTAATCCATGCTGAATTGTGTCGCCAGTGCTGGTAATGCTTTTCGCAGGTTTGTATGCAGCGGTTAAAGCCAATAAAAATGCCGTAAAGTCCCCAGTCGTAATCGCGCCACTGGCAATAAAATGACCGCCCATAATCATCGCAATGCATAAACCAATTGAAATCATAAATTCCATTAATGGCGACCGCAACGCATTGACTTGGGTGCTTTTATATGCGTTGTTAATTGATGCGTTCATTACATTCGCAAAGTTTTTTTGTTCGCGTTCTTGGGCGCAGAATGCCTGGACGGTTTTTATGCCTTGTAAAGTCTGATTGATTTGTTGGGTGACATTGTTTGCAATGCCAAATGATTGGCGTGACAACTTGCGTCTTTTGCGCATAATCACAACCATTGGAATCATAATAGCAGGCGTCAAGAATAATAATACCAAGCACATTTGATGCGCATAGTACACCATTAAAGCCAACGTCATTGCCAATGTTGCAACGTTTTGTACCAATTTTATCACGTTGTTCGTGACCAGATTTAATACCGCAGTTGATTGGACGGTAAAATAATTCAGGCTTTTGCCAATGCCATCGCCATAAAAACGCGATATGTTCATTTGTGTCAGATGACGGTATATTTTATTTTGCAAGCGCGCACTGGCCAACAGGCCGCCTTTGGATATAATTAAATCTTTGGCGTATGTAAATGCGCCTTTGGCACCAAAAGCAACGATGACTTGGATGCCCAGCCAGTATATGGCCGTCATACTTTTTTCAATAAATGCCTTGTCTACAACTTGTTGAACAATGGTGATTGTGTAAGCTTCGGCACCAGCAGCAAGAATGGTAAATATTATTCCAAACAGCAGCCATTTCCAATAAGGTTTTCCGATTTCGCGCCATACGCGTCCATATAATGACCATTTTACACGTTTGTTATTTTGGTCGCCTTTAATAAAGGTTTTAATTTTATTTGTCATGTTTGCATTATACGAACCGGGCTACAAAATGTCTATGGTTTTTAATAATAAAAATGTTATTTTAATAATTGTTGACATAAAAAATATTTGTGATAGTATGTGCCGGCTATAAGGAATTTGGTTCTTATGAATAAAAACGATTATTTTGGTAGTGTAGGTATGGCTCTTTCTTGTACTTTGTTTCTGGAAGGGGCGTTAAAGAAGTATAAAAATTTTGCGGGCGTGATTGATAAAGATGCGATAATACTGATAGAAGAATGGAATAAGGTTTTATTGTGTTTATTAAAAGCTGATAAATATAAAAATAGGTTAGGGACTATTGGTAATAAATTGATAAAAAATGCGTCTGTTTCTAAAGAATTTGTCCCAAAATGTGTTGGTGATGCGCATGATGTCAGTGTTCAGGCCCTACATTATGCCTTGCGCTTTCAAGAAAGTGTTTCGTTTTTGAACGATAAATTGAATCAGGATAAGATGGTGACGTTTTGCGACTTGGGGTGTGGGTTGTCGCCTTTAAGTGCGGTATTCCAAGCCAGATATGATTTGCCAAATGTTTTTTGTGTGGATGTAATGCCAGAAATCGCAGAATTATACACCAAAGCATCATATGAATTAAGCAGAAAAATGCCAACTTTTATAGATTGGGATGCGGCAAAAAAAATGGCAAAAAGAAACGAAGATACCGGTTTGAATACTGTCGTTTCTGTCGGATGTTTGCCACATATGGATATTGAAACGCAAAAACAATATTTGCGTGATATAAATAAAAGATTTGATAATTTCTTTGTGGAAGTGAAATATAAAAAGCAAGAAGATATGACCGACGCAAGCAATGCGTTCAATCTGTCAGATTTGCAAAAATTGCGCCTGGATGTTGAAAATGTTGATAGTTTAGAAACTGCGATGATACACAATAGTATCAGATATTTGATGAAATTTGTGCGTTCTAAATCTGACCGAATAGATTTTTTGGTAAATCGCAGCAGAAGCTTATTTTTAAGCAGATAGTGTTTTTTTTATTGACATTTTGTTTCATAATGTATAAAATCAGTTCGCTTTCATTTGAAAGTGCAAAGTTTTGGGGTTGTAGCTCAGTTGGTAGAGCACCTGCTTTGCAAGCAGGGGGTCGTCAGTTCGAGCCTGATCAGCTCCACCAAAACAAAAGGAAAGGGGATGGAAATCCCCTTTTAAATAAAAATAAATACAAGTTCGCCAAAAGGGGGTGAATATATATGGTAAAAGTTTTGGTTCGCGATAATAACGTAGAACAGGCTTTGCGTGTCGCAAAACGCAAATCTCAAAAAGAAGGTCTGTACCGCGAAATGAAAGAACGTCAGCGTTTTGAAAAACCAACTACAAAACGTAAACGCTTGAAAGAAGAAGCCGTTCGTAACGAAAAGAAACGTCAATCTAAACAACGTATGGTTTTCGGTTTCTAATTTTGATTTTTTTAAGCCCCAATCCGGGGCTTTTTTAAAGGAAAAAAAAGATGCAAGATTTTAATCTGCATATGCATACTGTCGATTTCGATGGTAAAAATACCGCCGCAGAAATGGTCGATGCGGCTGTGGAAAATGGTATGAATACCGTCGGAATTTCTAATCATTTTATTGTCCACCAAGATGTAAAACAGGCGCCTTTTTATCGTTTCGCGGTGCTTGGTGGATATGAAAAAATATATAATGATAAATTTGATGATGTTGTTTCTTTGTTCCGAAAACATTATGATGAACTGGAACGTGTTGCCGCAGATAAAAAAGTAAAAATTTTGCGCGGAATGGAAGTTGATTTTTTCCCTTCGCAGAAATGGATGCGCGGATTTGACAGGGCTGTTCAAACTTTAAAGCCAGATTACTTGATTGGTGCGTGTCATTTGATTGATTTTAAAGGGCAGATATGTAATATTCACTCTATGAAAAGGGCAGACGCTGAAACATCTGATGAAATGTTGATGGCTTATTGGCACAAAGTTCAAGAAATGGCAAAATCTGGAATTTTTACTTTTCTTGCGCATATTGACTTGCCAAGACGATTAAATTTGGGTCAAGATGATAAGTGGGCGGATACAGAACAAGAAACAACAGATGTAATCGCAAAAAATAAAATTCCTGTGGAAATAAATACGGCTTTGTACAAGCGGTTCGGACAGCCACATCCAACAGGACGTATTATGGAAATGTGTGTGGGGGCTGGTGTGCCAATGTTTTTGTCTGATGATGCGCATCATATTGCCCAGGTCGCAGAAAAATTTGCCGACGCGCAAAAATATGCCCAAGATTATGGTGTAAAATTAATCGGGCTGAAAAATATTATTTAGTCGTGCGCGCGTGGGTGGGCGTTGGCGTATATGTTTGATATTTCGGCCATATTTACTTTGGTGTATAACTGGGTTGTAGACAGCGATGAATGTCCCAGCAATTCTTGCAGACTGCGTAAATCGGCCCCACCTGCCAACAGTGCGGTCGCAAATGTGTGGCGCAGTGCGTGTGGGGTGACATAATCTGGCAGTTGCAGGTAATGACGCAGGTTTTCAACAACTTTTTGTGCCATGCGTGGTGTCATTGGCAGACCGCGTACACTGCGGAATAATTCGTCATTTTTGTCATTGCCAAAGGGGCGAAGACGGATGTATTTTTCAATTGCGTCCCACACAACAGGCAATACAGGAACCAGCCGTTCTTTGTTTCCTTTGCCAGTAATTCTTAAAACGTCGGGGCGGCCAGATACGTCGCAGTTTCGTAACGACAGCGCTTCGGATATGCGCAGCCCACAGCCGAATAATAATACCACCAATGCCCAATCGCGCGCAGCAATCCATGGTTCTGAGTTGTCTATGCTGCGAATTGCGCCGTGCATATTTTCAACATCTATTGGGTCGATGGCTTTGGACAGTTTGCGTGGGATTTTTGGTGAAGATATTAACCCAATTGCGTCGTTTTCAATGCCGTATTTGCGGGCCAAGAATCGATAAAATCCGCGTATCGACGACAGGGCGCGTGCAGTCGATTTGTGCGCCAGACCGCGTTTTTGACGATCTGCCAAGTATGATCGAAAGCACAATGTGTCAGGACGCGCCAAATCACGCGGAAATGGTGGGGTGCCATTAAATTTTTCATAAAATTTCAGAAAATCTTGAATGTCTGCTTGGTATGCCGAAACCGTATAAGACGAAAAGTTTTTTGTTTTCGTCAGGTATTCTGTAAAATTGTCAAGGGTGTTTTGCAAGATTAATCCTTGATTTCAAATGTCGCAGAAACAGATACGGACACGTCAGAATTGCGTGATACGATTGTGCCAGAAGCCGATGCGACACTGTCGGCAGATGCGATTTTTGTTCGTAATAAACCGTTTGTCGGGTTTAAGACTTCTTGGGCATTTGTGTTATATGACAAAGATAATATTTTGCCAACTTGGACATTGTCGCCTTGGGCCAATGCTTTTGCCCGATTGCGTGCGTTTTCAACTGCTGTCCCCAGACAATTTTCTATAATCTGGTTTAAAACTTGTGGGCTGGTATACATTCGCAGGTTTTCGGAATATATGTCATCTTTTTCTGAAAAACGCCCAAGAATCTGTTCGATTGTTTCTGTGTTGTTTGCAGAAATTTCGACTGATATGTTTGTTTCAATGCCCAGAACAACAGATTTTTGCTCGTTGCGATTCCATTCTGTTTTTTCATAAGAATTAAATTGCGTGGTTTGCATTTCAACAGGCAATGTTTTTAAGTATTTTGTGATTTCTGCCATTTGATTGCTGGCATTGCGGATAGATTCTGTCGCGTTCTTGGACAGCGCAGATACGCGTAATGTAATTGCGGTTTTGTCGCGTGGCGCAGTCGTCAG
This sequence comes from Candidatus Enterousia sp., assembly GCA_045576255.1. Classification (GTDB taxonomy): domain Bacteria; phylum Pseudomonadota; class Alphaproteobacteria; order Rs-D84; family Rs-D84; genus Enterousia. Next base: position 22,723 of record JAZNGD010000014.1, on the reverse strand, counting down.
ACATTCACCACTGACCGCAATTGTACGTGGGACAGAAAACTGGTTCGTTTTTTTAAACGCTGTCATTATCAATGCGAAAACAGCTGTCATTCCGATAATAAAAACAAGTGGATTTTTTTTCATAATTTTTTTCCTTTGCTTTTTATCCCAGCATTGCCTTTTTTACGCGTGCCAATGTCATACTTGCGATTGGTTGTGCGTATTTTGCGCCAACGGCCAAGATTTGTTCGATTTTATCGGGGTTGGCCATCAGTCGTTCATATTCTGCGCGTGGCGTGGACAGCACAGAATTAACCTTGTCGAACAATATTGTTTTTGCGGTGCCGTATCCCATACCCCCAGCGCGAAACATTTCTGCAAATTCAGCGATTTCAGATTCTGTTGCGAAATGTTTGTACAGATGAAAAATTGTTGAATCTTCTGGATTTTTAGATTCTTCGGGTGTTTTTGAATCGGTAATAATGCGCATAATCTTCTTTTTTAATTCTTTTTCGGGCGCCATCAATGGGATGGTGTTGTTGTAAGATTTGCTCATCTTTCTGCCGTCCAGGCCAGGAATAATCCCAGATTCGCGTTTGATGTCTGGGGTCGGTAATTTAAACGTTTCGCCGTAAATCGTGTTAAAATACCCGGCAATATCACGTGCAAATTCGACATGTTGTTTTTGGTCGGCGCCAACAGGCACAATATCGGAATTGTACAGTAATATATCCGCACTCATTAACACGGGGTATGTATATAATCCCATATTGATTCCGGCATCAACATCGTCGTTGTTCGCAATGTTTTTGTCCATTGCGGCCTTGTATGAATGGGCGCGGTTCATTAAACCCTTTGGGGTCACGTTCATAAGCAAGGTGTTCAGTTGATATATTTCTGGAATGTCAGATTGGCGGAATAATATGGCGTTATCCAAATTTAATCCCATCGCAATCAACATTGCAGCGATTTCATTCGAATGCTGTTTTATTTGTTTGGCATCATGAATCAGATTTAATGCGTGCAAATCCGCGATAAATACAAATGTTTTTTGTGTTTTTGAATATTCTATGGCTGGTTCCAGCGCGGCAATATAATTCCCGATATGCGGTGTTCCTGTGGGTTTTATCCCAGTTAAAACGATTTTATCTGTATTTGACATAATAAATACCTTTTCTTGTGTTTAATTTTAATGAAATTTTACTAAAAATGAAAGCCCAAAATTAAAGCAGGGCAATAAAAAATATTCAGGCGGCAATGCGCCAACATTTATTTGCAGAAAAGATAAATGCGCTTTTTAACATACATTTATTATGCCAAATATTGATGTAAAAAGCAAGAAAATTTGTCTTTACTTTAAATCGAATTTATATGATGCGCCAAAATAGAATTCTGTGCCAGATACATCAGTTGTTGCGATTTCTGTTCCGTTTTTGCTGTGTTCTATTTCGCCATAATATTGGTACTTTAACCCCAAGTTGAAATCAATACGTTCGTTCAATTCAAAGTTTATGCCAATCATTGCCTGATAAGACAGGTCAAATGTTGAATCTGATATATGGTTGGCTGGTGTTTTTATGTCGCCCCAAATGCCCGCAAAGCCAATGCCAATGCCGGCATATGGTGAAATTGCACCTTCGAATTCTTGGGTCAGGTATATGTTGAACATATTTGTCCAAACGTCGTAATCGTATTCTGTCAAGTATTTGTTTTGTTTTGCGCCGGTATACGCCGTTTCGTATTCAATGATAATGTGTTCACTTAATTTATTGCCTATGACCGCGCCCAGACCAAAATTGTCGCGACGTACGGTTGTGTCAGTGTCGCCAATTCTGTCGTATTTAAATGTAATGTTTTCGTTTTTATGAATTCGTAATCCAATATAATTGTCGCGCCAGCCATCTGCGTATGCAGTATTTGTAAATGCGTAAACCATTAAACATAATGCAATTTTTTTCATGATTTTTTTCCTTTGCTTGTTGTCGTATTTTTATAAATTTTGCTAAAAAAGGCAAGCTGTTTATGATAAAATGCATCAAGAAACGGGGGTATAATGCACGTACGTAATACACGAAAAAAAACATCGGAAAAAAATGCCAAGTCGTGGAAATGGCGGCTGATGGCGTATGTAATAAATACTGCGTTGTTGATGGGCGTTTTGGTGGCAGGGTATGTGACGTATGTGTATATGCGTATGCCGTCGTTGGATGCGATTTTATATGAAACCAGGTCGGCTGCGGTTGTGTTCTTGGATAAAGACGGAAATGAAATTCGCAGTGCAAATCGGATAATGGGAACGCCTGTGTCGGTTGAAAGTTTGCCACCACACGTTTGGCAGGCGATTATCGCAATTGAAGACAAGCGTTTCTTTGAACATGGGCCAATTGATTTGCGTGGTATAACACGTGCGGTATTTTCTAATTTGGCGGCTGGTCGGATTGCGGCTGGTGGGTCTACGATAACTCAACAGACCGCGAAAAATGTGTTTTTGTCACGTGAAAAAAAGATTTCCAGAAAAGTTCAAGAATTGATTTTGTCTTATTGGCTGGAAAACAGGTTTACAAAAAATCAAGTTCTGGATTTGTATATGAACAGGGTGTCTTTGGTTGGTGGAATGCGTGGAATTGATGCGGCTGCGCGTGTTATGTTTCAGGTTCCTGCCAGCAAATTGTCTATCGGGCAAGCTGCGCAAATTGCTGCGATGTTAAAGGCGCCAACGACATACAGTCCATTGCGCAGGCCTGAAAAAAACATTGCGCGTGCGCGTGTGGTTTTAACTGAAATGGTGCGCCAAGGATATATCACAATAAATCAGGCGCGTGCAGCGGCACAAAGTTTGACCGCTGCAACACCAGCAGCAGATACAAATTTGTACAGATATTGGACGGATTTTGTTATGGATGAATTGCGTTCCAGAATTGGTGAATTTGAATCGGATATGTTTGTGTATACTACGTTGGATATGGGGTTGCAGGGACGTGTTGCCGCGGTTGTTTCAGATAAAGTTGGTGATTATCAGGGGGCGGTTATCGCGATGCAGCCTGATGGTGCGTTGCGCGCAATGAGTGGCGGTCGTGATTACCAGTCCAGTCAATTTAATCGTGCGGTTGCCCCCAGACAGCCCGGCAGCAGTTTCAAGCCGGTGGTATATCTGGTTGCTTTGGAAAATGGTTTGACCCCAGAATCTTATGTAAATGATTCGCCGTTTGCAGTTGGGGATTATAATCCAAAAAACTATAACGAAAAATATTATGGCGATATTACATTGGCAACCGCGTTTGCAAAAAGTGTAAATTCTGTGCCGTTGAAATTAACCAAAGAATATGGAATTGATTCTGTTTTGTCTATGGCAGGGCGTTTGGGGGTTGGAACAAAATTGCGTCGCGAATATTCAACTGTCTTGGGTGCGTCTGAAATGAGTTTGCTGGATTTAACGAATATTTACGCGGTTATTTGGAATAATGGCTTTTCTGTGCGACCGTATTCAATTACCAAGGTGACCGATGCACGCGGTAATGTTATATATGAACGAAACCCGTCTGAACCAATTCAGGTTTTGCAACCCCAGACTGTTGAATATATGTCCGAATTATTGGCAGATGTTGTTGCGGTCGGTGGAACCGGGGGGCGCGCCAGAGCGTCCGGGGTTTTGGGTGGAAAAACAGGAACCAGCAATGGAAATCGTGATGCGTGGTTTGTGGGCGCGGTGGATAACCAGGTTGTTGGGGTATGGGTTGGAAATGATGATTTTACACCAATGAATTCAAAAATAACGGGCGGAACGATACCGGCCGAGATATTTAAGGAAATTATTCAATAAAAATCTTGACAATATTTCTTTTTGTGGTATAACGGTCGCGCAATATCACTTAAAAGCTAAAAATAAAACAAAGGAGGCGCCAGTGAGCTTGCTGTATATGTAATGTTGTCCGTCAAAATATTTGTGGCCGATTGGTCGTGGGGGGCAATATTTTAGAATTAAAAATTAAATTTTAAACAAAAGGATAACTTATGTTACGCAAAATCATTGGACGACCAAAATCTTCCAATAAAAAACGAAAAGAGCAAGGTTTAGCGCTGCCTAAATCATTGTGGGGATTTTATTTTAAGTATGCATTACCGGGGTCTTGGGTGCCGTTTGGAATGTGGGCATTGTTTTATGTGGTTGCACTGTCGAACAGTGTTTTATTCCCATATTTTGAGCGTTGGTTTGTGCAATTGTTTGAAACACCTGTGCCAGATGGTATGAACTTTGTTCAATTTGCATTGCCGACAATTTTATTGATTGTTGGATTGAATGTAATGATTTCAATTGCAGCTATTTTGCGTGGAATGTATCACGCAAGATGGGCACCAAAACTGCGTAATCGTGTGAATGAGGTTTTAACAGATTTTGCACATCGTCAGTCTATGTCTTTTTGGACAGGGCGTATGGCAGGTAAGGTTAACAGTGAAATCAACTTTATTTCAGATGGTTTTTGGGTCGTAGAAGACTTGTGGCGCGTTGTGTGGTTGATTGTCAGCATGCTTATTAGTGCTGGTTTAATCTTTACAATCAATGTATATGTGGCGATTATTTTTGCATGCGTATTTGTTTTTCGTGTTGCGTACAGCTGGATGCTGATTAAACCGATGAATAAAGCAGCGAAAGAAGCCAGTGGTGCATCAAGTTCTTTGTCTGGCAAATTGGTGGACAGTATTTCTAATTATTCTGTTGTGAAATTGTTTGCAGGCGCAAAACGTGAACAACAATATTTGGAAAAACCAAGACAAAAACATATTGCTGCCAGGGTTCATTCGTTCTTTGTGCAACGTCTATTTTGGGGTGTGCCTGCTGTGGTGTGGGATTTGTGTTATGGTGGTACATTGATATTGTGTGCATATTTATATATGCGTGGCACTATTTCATTGTCTGAGATCATATTTACTATATCGATATATTTTCAGGTTATGAATATGATAGGAACAATTGTGAACCAAATTCCTGGGATTACAGAACGGTTGAGTTCTGCTGTCAAGGCATATTCAGAACTGGTTGTGCTAATTGAAGTTTGTGATGCAGAAAATGCACCTGCGTTACAGGTTAAAAACGGTAAAATTGAATTTAAAAACCTGTCGTTTAAATATAAACGCAAATGGATTTTAAATGATTTTAACCTGACAATTAAACCAGGCGAACGCGTCGGTTTGGTTGGACCATCGGGCGCTGGTAAAACAACATTGGTTAATTTACTGATGCGCTTTTATGACCCAAATCGTGGTGCGATTTTAATCGATGGACAGGATATTCGCGATGTAAATCAAAATTCATTGCGTGAAAATATTGCGTTTATTCCCCAGGAACCAACAATGTTTAATCGTACATTACGTGAAAACATTGCGTACGGCAAAGAAAACGCAACAGACACAGAAATTCGGCGCGCAGCGAAACGGGCTGCAGCACATGAATTTATCATGGGAACAGACAAGAAATATGATTCTATGGTTGGTGAACGTGGAATTAAATTGTCCGGTGGCCAAAAACAGCGTGTGGCAATTGCGCGTGCGTTCTTGAAAGATGCGCCAATTTTGGTTCTGGACGAAGCTACATCTGCATTGGACAGCGAAACCGAGGTTGCAATCCAAAAGTCGTTCGATGAACTGGCAGAGGGACGCACAACTGTTGCAATTGCGCACAGGTTATCTACCTTGCGTAATATGGACAGAATTGTTGTGCTGAAAGAAGGTCGTATTATTGAACAAGGGACACATAATCAGCTGTTGCGCAAACGTGGCGAGTATGCGCGTTTGTGGAAAATGCAGTCGGGCGGTTTCTTGCAAGACTAAAAAAATGCCCCGTTTGGGGCATTTTTTTATTGGAACTACATAACAAAATCTTCGCCAAGATATACTTTTTTTACCATTTCATCTTGGACGATTTCATCGGTTGTGCCATGTTTTAAAATCTTGCCGTCATGTAAAACATAACTGCGGTCGGTAATGCCCAATGTTTCACGAACATTGTGGTCTGTGATGATAACACCCAGACCGCGATTTTTTAATTGGGATACCAGACTGCGGATTTCATTAACAGCAATCGGGTCAATTCCTGCAAATGGTTCGTCTAATAATATGAATTTTGGGTTGTTTGCCAACGCGCGTGCAATTTCAACGCGGCGACGTTCGCCCCCAGATAATGCGGTTGCAGGGCTGCGACGCAAAGATGTGATGGAAAATTCTTCTAATAAAGAATCTAGTTTTTCCTGACGTTTTTTTCTGTCTGGTTCAACGACTTCTAATATTGCCATAATGTTTTGTTCCACCGTCAGGCCACGGAATACGCTGTTTTCTTGGGGCAGGTATCCAATATGCAGGCGCGCACGCTGATAAAATGGCAGGTGGGTTATATCTTGGGAATTCAAGAATATTTGACCAGATGTTGCCGCCAATTGACCTGTTATACAATAAAAAGCAGTTGTTTTCCCAGCGCCATTCGGTCCCAACAGGCCGACCGATTCGCCTTGGTGTGCTTCCAGTGAAATATCACGAATAACCATACGTTTGCCGTACGCTTTTGATAAATGTTCAATTTTCAGTATAGATTGTTTCATAATTTTATCACCAATTCTTTTGTTCTTGTCTTGTCGCCATTGCTGGAATCAATCTGAACATCACCAATCAAGGTGATTGTTTTATTCGTGCGGTTGTATTGCCCAGATTTTGCGCTGATGTAATCTGTGACTTTTGCATTGTTTCTGTTTCTGGTGATTTTTCCAGAAATGGTTTCCATAAATATTATGTCAGGATTATCATATTCTTGATAGCCATTTTTTGCGTTTATTTTAAAAGGCGCGCCGTTTTTATCTGTTCCGACAAACGAAGCGCCAGACATTTTAAATTGTTTTGTCGCAATGTCATTCATATTGATGGCTTCGATTGGGTTCCATAAAATTTGCTTTGTAAACAGTGCGCTGGCAACCAGCGATGCAATCATTACCAGCCCCCATCCTGTAAAGAAAAACTGCCACAGGCGTTTCAGGCGACGGTGTTTGGACATTATTATAAAATTTCGTTTGCTTGTTGACATACTGATACTTTACCTTGATGAAAACAAAATTGCAATTTTTATATTTGTTTAATAAAAAAAATATGTTATAATGCTGTCCAAGAGAGATGAAAAAAATTCTAGGTGTTTTTGTGGTCTTACTGTTTTCGGCGCAAAATGCGGCGTTTTCTGTGGTTATAAAAAAGTCTGCTTCTGTTGCGACGAAACAAGTTGAAAAAAAAGACGCAATGAACAGTTTGTTGCCAACAGTTATGACATTGGTTCAAGGGGCACAGGCGCTTGGACAACAGCAAAAGGCTTTGACTGCTGAATGTGTGCCGACTGGCAGTGAAATCAACTGGGTTAACGATATGGTTAAAGAGTGGGCAAAAACCGGCGCGATGACCGCAGACGAAGTTCAAACTATGCTGAATCAAAGTCCTTGCATTGATGGTAATACTTATAAAAGCTCTGTACAGATTGCTGGCGATACGAACGATGCTTCTGATATTTGCTATGATACATTTAAGAAAAAATCGGACGAAGGAACTGTGTGGTATGGCTTTCCAAAAGCAGCCAAAGAATATTATTGTTCAGATGGTGAATTAAGTTGCAGCGAAAGATACAGAAAAGAAGTATCTAATATATATGAGATATTCAGTTTGATTGATTTTACCCAGGCTGATTATACTGCGTCTGAATGGGCGACTGCGTCAAAAATAATGGAAAAATTTGAAAATTGTTCAACTGTGAAGCTTAATGCCAGAAAGAAAGAAGCCATGGGTAATTTCTTGGCTAATACGGTTGGCGGTCTGGGACAAAAGACGAACACGGGTTCTGTTATGGAAATGGTTCAAAGTGTCACTTCTGGTATGGGTGGCGGCGGTGGCTTTAATTTGGGTGGTTTGACAAATGTGGCCGGCCAATTGTTTCAACAATAGTTTTACATTTGATTTTTCTGCTTTACTAATATCGTAAAAAAGCGTATAATGTATCCAAAATAAAGGGAAGGAATCTGCCAATGAAAAATAAAAAATCTGTGGCAACATGGGTCGTTTCACGTGTTTTGATGATTGCTGGCGTTATTGGCTTGGCTGCGTGCGCCCATTCTGATGGTATGGTTGAATATACTGGGGTTGTTGAAACCCCTAATGTTGATTATGTCGAATCGTTGGATGTTTATTCTGCACCACACAAAGATTCTTTTTTAAACCAGTTGGCAATGAATTATCGGTCTTATGCAATTTATAACGCGCGGACCAGTGGTTATTCTGAAATGGGCGAATTGTTTGCAAACAAAGCGATTGCGGCATTTTCTGGCGAAGTGCCTTTCCCGGAATCCGTCGATAATTGGCCCGTTCAAGATGGTCAGGTTATGTTTGAATTGGAAAGCGCATATGATGAATTGATGGAACAATTGAAAAATGATGCTTCTTTTTTGAATCCTGAATTGGCCGCCGAAGCCCAGGCTAAATACGATTGCTGGTTGTCTGCGACGGCCAGTGGGCAAATGGCAACAGCAGAACAATGTCGTGACAGATTTAATAAAACAATGGTCGCTTTGCGTGATTGTCAGGGTGGTAAAGTCGTGCCCAAGACAGAAAAGCAACAGACTGAAAATACGGTCGTCGAAGAAAAAACTGTCGTAAAAGAAACGCAAACTTATTATCCAGATACGCGAAGAATGATGGGGGCTCGTGCCCAGGCACGCGAAGGGGTTATTATTGTAAATAACGTAAATGTGCCTGAACATCTGATAAATCCTGTGCCTGTACAGTCTGCACAACCGCTGATATTTAACCAATATATTGCAGGTGGTGATAAAACGATTAATAAAACATCGAAACAAACACCTGCTGGAATGATTGTCGCTGTTGAAACTCAAGACGATGGTTCGCGTGATGAAATTCCACAAACCGGGGATGAATTGGTTTCGCGTGATGAAATTCCACAAATCGGGGATGAATTAGTTTCGCGTGAAGAGTTTATTAATATGATGATGGCTATGCGCGCCGAATTAAAGGCCATTAATGAACGCTTGGATGCTTTGCAGGCGGCAAGTGGCGAAAAAACAATGATCAAGGTTCAGCAAATACCACTGGAACCAACCCAGCATGTTATGGAAGAAGTGTTTGAAATCAGATTTGACTTTAATAAATCTATTATCAAACCAGAATATCAAGAATTGATAAAGAAACTGGCGTCCGCAACCCAAGATAATAAAAATATCAAGGTTTCTGTTGTTGGGCATACTGATACCGCAGGCAGCAGAAATTATAATTATGCGCTTGGTGGTCGCAGGGCCGAAGCTGTACAAAAAATGCTGATTAAGTATGGTATACCTGCCAGCCAGATTGTTGCTGTGTCTGCCGGCGAAGAAGATTTGGCTGTGCAAACACCTGATAATACTCCAGATGCTGCAAATCGTCGTGTGCGTGTTGTAAAAGAAATGCATTATACAGAACCTGCTGTGCCAGTGGCGGTTGAAGTTGAAGAGTATACAATGGAAGGGTGCGCAGAGTATGGGTGCGGTCAATAATTTGCATTATAAAATACTTGACAAAAAAGTTTTATTAGTGTAAATTGACCTTGTCAGAGAGATGTTTTAAAGAGGCATTAATATGACTGATATGGTAAAGAAAATGAACGAAGGTATTAACGCTGTGAATCGCCAAGTCGAAAATTCGGCTTTTTATGATGCGATTAACAAATTGGAACAGGGTGGCGCGGTTCCTTTGAAAAATTTGTTTGAAAACTTTTTTGGTGTCACGTTCGGAAAAGGCGAAAATTAATAAAAGACGTATACAAATTTAAGAAAAACAGGCAGCTTTTGCCTGTTTTTTTACAGAACATACAGATTCTGGTAATAATTTGAAAAATGGTTTTGTTATCACAGGTATATTACATGACGCGGTATGTATAAATGGTAAATATGTGCATGAATATATATTCGAAAAATTTCTTGAAAAGTAAAGGCTGAATCTTAGAAAACCTTGACTTTGCTGGGATTCATTTTATAATAGCCGCGCAGTTTTACAATTATAAACACAAGCAAAAATAGGGGTTATTATGCCAAACTATAAGACACAAAAGGGACTTGATAATAAATTAGATTTTACAGGAATAGAACAACGTTGCGTCAATTTTTGGCAGGTAAATAATGTCTATGCTTTTGATAAAGATGCACCACGTGATAATACTTACGTGGTTGATACGCCACCACCAACTGTGTCTGGTTCTTTACATATCGGCCATATTATGAGTTATACCCAAACAGATATAACGGTTCGTTGGCAACGAATGAACGGCAAAGCGATTTTTTATCCGATTGGTTGGGACGATAACGGTTTACCTACTGAACGTCGTGTGCAAAATTATTATGGTATTTCTTGTGACGCGGATTTACCTTATGATGATAAATTTGTTCCAGAACACGTTGAAGATGTTAAAGAATTGCGTCCTGTTTCGCGTCGTAATTTCATAGAAACATGTCATTTATTGACCCAAAATGACGAAAAAGTTTTTGAAGACATATTTCATCGTATCGGACATTCGTATGATTGGAATTTAGTGTATACCACCATTTCGCCAGAAGCAATCAAAGTTTCACAGAAATCGTTTTTGGAACTGGTAAACAAAGGTTTTTGTAAAAATGTAGAAGCACCAACCATGTGGGATGTTGATTTTCAATCTGCTGTGGCGCAAGCAGAAATAGAAGATAGGGAAATTGCGGGATTCTTTCATGATATCAAATTCGGAATCAAGGATGAACCAGGTGAATTTTTCAAGATAGCAACCACAAGACCAGAATTTTTGCCCGCATGTATCGCGGTTGTTGCTCATCCTGATGATGAAAGATATAAAAAATATTTTGGAAAAACTGCTATTGTTCCGTTGTTTGATATTCCTGTGCCTATTGTTCCATCAGAACACGCGGAACCAGACAAAGGAACGGGCATAATGATGGTTTGCACTTTCGGTGACGCGGCAGATGTTGCATGGTGGAAACAATCGGGATTGCCTATCAAACAGATAATAGATAAAGACGGTCGTTTAATTCCGTTGGAATATGGAACTGGCAATTTTGTTTCTTTGAATCCTGAAAAAGCGCGTGAATACTATGATAAAATATCGGGCTTGCCTGTTAAAAAAGCGCGTTCACAAATTGTTGAATTTTTACGCGAAAGTGGCGATTTATTAGCAGAACCACGTCCATTAACACACCCCGTTAAATTTTATGAAAAAGGGTCACGACCATTGGAATTTGTGTCTTCGCGTCAGTGGTTCATAGATGTTTTACGTATAAAACAAGAATTGATAGAACAAGGACGTAAAATAAAATGGTATCCACAACACATGCAATCAAGATATGAAGCGTGGGTAAATGGATTGAATCAAGATTGGTGTATTTCAAGACAGCGTTTCTTTGGGGTTCCTTTCCCTGTTTGGTATCATGTGAACGATAAAGGGATTGTGGATTATTCGCGTCCTATTTACCCAGAATACGAACAATTGCCTGTTGACCCTATGACGAATGTTCCAAACGGATTTAATGAATCACAACGTGGACAACCAAACGGATTCGTCGGCGAAAAAGACATCATGGATACGTGGGCAACATCTTCGGTGACGCCACAAATTGCTATGGAAATCGCGCCAAAAGGACATCATCTTTCATTACCTTTTGACGTTCGTCCACAAGCACACGATATTATAAGGACATGGGCTTTTTACACTATTATGAAAGCATATGCCACCGACAACACGATTCCTTGGCATCAGGCGCATATCAGCGGTTTTGTTCTTGACCCAGACCGTAAAAAAATGAGCAAATCAAAAGGAAATGTTATAACTCCAATCAACCTGATTGAAAAGTATTCTGCTGATGCTGTTCGGTATTGGGCTGGACGTGCGCGTTTAGGTATAGACGCTACTTTTGAAGAAAAGGTTATGGACCAAGGTAAAAAATTATGCAACAAGTTTTTTAATGCTTCAAAATTCGTGTTTAATATCGTTGAACAAAGTGGTATTGACATCACGAAAGATTATGTTTCAAATATAACCAACGAATTAGATTGTGCGTGGATTGCTAAAATATCGGCATGTATCACAAATTCACGTCGTTTATTTGGACAGAATGATTATGCAGGTGCGTTGGAAGCGACCGAAAAATTATTCTGGGATTTCTGCGATAACTATCTGGAAATAGTAAAAGGACGAGCATATAGCGCAGATAATAAATCCGCTGTTTCATCGTTGATGTTATCCATAGATTTGTTCTGTTTAATGTTTGCGCCTTTCTTGGTATTTATAACAGAAGAAGTTTATCAAGCCAGACCATGGGGAACTGGTGAAAATTCTATACATATTCAAATGTATCCAGATGCGGACAAATATACCTTGTTTGGAACATCGTATGATTTATATACCACTGTTGTGTCTGTTGTTGAAAAAGTGCGCAAAATGAAATCAGAAAAGCAAAAATCGGTTAAAACACCTGTTTTATCGTTAGTTGTTTGCGGACGTGATACTGATTTGAAACTTGTGTCCACAGCGCAAAATGACTTGAAAAAAGTGTTAAATATCGTGAGTGACGATATTACATACGAAACCAATAATGAAGATTTGGAATTGAAAAGTTTGGAACTGGGATCAGAATAGAAAATTCCAGTTTTAATGCGTAATTTCAATTCATACCGGCAAATACATCCAAGACGCGAAAAATATTGCAATTCATACGAAGCGTGGTATATTTCAGCATACTGAAAGTGAATACAAAATAATCTTTTCAGATTCTCAAAAAATAACATCGCGACTTTCGCGGTGTTTTTAAAACCAAAAAACGTCATAAAACAGTTGGTTTTTAGTTTGGTTTATGGTATCATTAGTCCTAAATGATGATAGGTGGGAAATATAAATTTTTTGTATTTTATTGTTGTTTGATTCTGCCGATTGGTTCAAGAGCAGAAGTTTTGTCGTTGGATGAAGCTTTACGGGCAACATATTCAGCATGTATTGGAATCGATAGTAGTTTGACAGATTTGAAAAAAATGGCTGGAATAAACACTGTTGTGACTGGTGTTGGGACTGGTTTGGGTATGGGGGCTACTGTTGCAGGTGTTATGAAAGCAAGTACAGATACAGAAATAGAAGAATGGGAACCAGCTTTAAACGAATTGATAGCAAAAGAAGAACAGCATAATTTAGAATATGAAGAAATTTCCCTTGATGCTATTCCTGGTGCTATAACTAAGGCTCAATCTGATATCGAAAATAATGATTCAAAAATTGACCAATTGACTAAAAAATCCAAGAAACTTGGTGATTGGCGAACAGGTTTAATGGTAGGAAATACCGCAACAAATATAGCAGGTGCAATTATTGCTGGAAATAATAAAGTTGATGATGATTTACAAGCACAAATTGATAATTGTAAATTGGCAGTTAAGAACTTGCAAGATTCTATCATGCAAGCAAGACTTAACGGTGAAGATGTATCAGAAGCAACAAAAATAGTAAATGTTTGTCGCGAATTTGAATATGTAGACATTTCGCCTATAAACAAACGTGCAAAAAATGCCATGGTATCAAGTATTATTGGTGCAACAACAGGAATGGCGGGCACAATTACATCAGCGGTTGCGAATAGTGAAAATGTTCGTAAAGACAATGAAGTAAAATCTGGTACAAAAACAGATGAAGATTGGCAAAAAGAAAAAACTATAAATACCGCAGCAAATGTATTAGCAGGAACTTCAACTGTTGCGAGTGGTGTAGCCACCGTATTTAATGCAACGCAAATATCGGCTATAAAAAAGGTGTCGGCAGTTGCTGAAAAGTGTACGGGGGTACTAAAATGAGAAAGTTTATTATACCCGTTTTATTCGGTATTGGGGTATCTGTGATGACTAATGCATTTGCGGACGATGACCCGATGGTAAAATTACGCGCAGTAAAAACTGCCTTAAAAACAGATGCATCAAAATATATAGACATTCCAAAATTTATAAATAAGTTAGGTGAAACGATGGATTATGACCCTACTGATAATGTAATGTCTGGTGGGGTTGAGCTTTCTCCTTTTGTGACTCTTAGTGAATTGAGTTATGCGTGCTTAAACACTGTGTTAGACGTAAATCCTGGAATCTATATAAACGAAACAAAAAGTGTGGCTGTAAATAAAACGGAGGTATGTTATAAGTTTTTGATTGAAGTTGTGCAGGCGCATAACAAAGACGTTGATGACACCGTCGATTCAGATAATGACTTAACAGATGAAGACAAGATTGAATTTAAAGAAATGTTCAAAGTTGACGAAACAGACATAAAAGACGTCAAACCTTATGAACCAGAAGTAAGAGAGTGGTCTTTTACCACGTTTAAACCCGATAAATCCACTAAACGGTGTGAGGCGGACGGTTTTTACTTTGTAGAAAAATTAATAGAATCTCCTATTGATGGTTTTGAATTTAAAAATTGTTATTTTGAAAGTGGTACAGATAGAGTAGCTTGTTGTATGGATACAAAATATCAACACGGTTCAAAAAATGCCGATTACTGCGAATCTTATTATTTTCAAAAAAGATTTAGCGGCAATTGCGTCGTGGGACCTGTTGTTTTGAATGATTACTTTGAAGGCGATGTAAACGAATGGACAGCAGAAGATCTCATAAATAATAGATAAATTCAGTGCCAACAGGTTGATTATACTGCCAAACCCATTCAAAAACACCATTTTCTTGCGACTGGTGGGCTGTTGATACCCGACAATACGCATAAATCATAAAAAATCCTTTTGGTTGTTTATTTGTATTAAGTATATAATTGCCCAGATTATACTTGATTTTTTGTTTAGAATACTATAAAGTAAAGCCTGCTGGACAATCAGAACTGATTAAGTTATGGTGCGTTTTGGTCCCATATATGATAAGGATTCTGTTAATGTCTGGCACCGAAAAAACCAAAAAAAGGATAAAAAAATGGCAAGAGCTGGTGCAAAACGTAGCACACGTAAACTGAAAATTGCACGTTCTTTGGGCGTCAATTTGTGGGGGCAGGCTAAATCCCCATTTAACAAACGTAAATATAAACCTGGTCAGCATGGGCCAACATCTCGTGGTGGTAATTCTTCTGATTATGCAAAACAGATGCGCGCCAAGCAGACATTAAAAGGTTATTATGGTAATGTTGGCGAAAAGAAGTTCCATAAATATTATATCGAAGCCGCAAATATGAAGGGCGATACACCTGAAAACTTGATTGGCTTGTTGGAACGTCGTTTGGATGCGGTTGTATATCGTGCAAAATTGGCACCAACTGTATTCTCGGCTCGTCAGTTAATCAGTCATGGCCATATCAATGTTAATGGCAAACGTGTCAAAGTTGCTTCTTATCAGGTAAAACCTGGTGATGTTATTACTGTCAGTGAAAAAGCAAAACAAATGCCTTTGGTTGTATTGGCATTGGAATCTGCAGAACGTAATTTTGCAGACTATGTTTCTGTTGACAGTGCAAACTTTACAGCAACATTTGTTCGCGTTCCTGCGTTCGAAGATGTACCATATCCGGTTCAAATGTTCCCAGAATTGGTCGTCGAATTCTATTCTCGTTAATAGTGAACGTTTATATCAAACCGCCCATTGGGCGGTTTTTATATTGTGTGTGTTGTATTAAAAAAAATCGCCCATTGGGCGATTTTTTTTAGCTTATCAGCTTTCTCCAAATACTTTTCTTCTTTGGTTGTTTTTTGTGTTTACGACGTGCCGCAGAAACCGTAGTACGTTTCGCATCAATATGTTGTGAATTTTTCTTTTTCACGTCTGTTGATGGTGCGTGCGCACTTAACAATTCGTCAGTTTTATTTTGTTCTGGGGCGACACGTTGAATCGAATATTGGTCAATGTTCAACAGGCTGTCGTCACCGACAATGACAATTTCTGTTTCGAACTTGGATTCCATTTCCGCCAATTCTGCGCGTTTGTGGTTCAGCAAGTATACAGCAACATCTGTTGGAACCGTCATAATGATTTTCTGGGCAGATTTTGCCAACAGTTTTTCTTGTAAATGACGGAACAGAATAATCGCAGCGGTTTGTATTGATGGAACAACGCCAGCACCCATACAGTGTGGACACGCAACATATGACGATTCCATAAAGCTGCTGCGCAGACGTTGGCGCGATAACATCAACACACCAAAGTTATTAATCTTTGCAACTTGGGTACGTGCGCGGTCGCGTTTCATAACTTCGCGCATTTTCAGTTCCAGTTTACGGTTGTTCTTTTCTTCTTCCATATCGATAAAGTCAATCGCAACAATCCCAGCCAAATCACGTAAACGTAATTGCAGGGCAATTTCTTCGGCGGCTTCCAAGTTGGTATTCAGTGCGGTTAATTCAATATCTTTTTCTTTTATCGCGCGTGAAGAGTTAACGTCAATCGTCACCATTGCTTCGGTTTGATTAATAACCAATGAACCGCCAGATGGTAATTGGACGTATGGACCATGCAGGCCTTCCAGTTGTTTTTCGACACCCGCTTTGACCATCAATGGAACGGCGACGTCTTTGTATTGAACCAATTGTTTGCGTGGTGCGCGACCATACATTTGTACAAAGTATTGTTTCGCAGCATCAAATGCTTCTTCGCCTTGGATTGTTAAAACATCTTCTTTGTCGCTTAAGAAATCACGAACGACGCGACGTAACAGTGAATCTTCGGTATGAATTGTGACAGGCGCAACAGATGCAAGGGTCGTTTTGCGAATTTCATTCCACAGATTTACCAGATAGTCATAATCAGCTGCAATATCAGATGCGGATGCGCCCATTGCCGCAGTGCGTAATACAACAGTCATACCCTTGGGGATTTTAAGATCGTGTAAAATTTCACGTAATCTGGCACGTTCTGATTTGTCAGAAATCTTTTTTGAAATTCCATAGCTGTTGCGTTTGCGCGAATTCGGCATCAGTACAGCAAAACGGCCAGCCAAAGACAAATATGTTGTCATTGATGCGCCTTTTTGACCGCGTTCTTCTTTGACGCCTTGGACCAACAAGATTTGTTTTGGTTTTATAACGTCTTGAATTTTGAATTCGCGTGCGCGTTTGATAAATTCATTATTGTCTTCACCGGCACTGTGGTCGTCGTATTCGGCGACTTCGTCTTCTTCGTCATTTGGGTCGTCGTCGTCGTCAACGATATTAGCATGTGCTAATTCCAGTAATTTTTTCTTTTGTTCTGCGGTCACTTGATAATAATCTGGGTGAATTTCAGAAAATGGTAAAAATCCGTTTTTCCCAGTTCCGTAATCAACAAACGCAGCTTGTAGTGATGGTTCAACACGTATAACCTTGGCCAGATAAATATTTCCCTTTATCTGAGGTTTTGTGGTTGTTTCAACATCAAAATCAGAAACACGATTGGTTGCAGTGTCTACAACAACGACACGCGTTTCTTCCGGGTGGACTGCATCCACGTATATTTTTTTTGACATTTAATAATCCTTTTGTTTTTGGGGTGTATGCACCGGCAACAATCCGTCCCCATGGGGCGTCCAAGCCCATGCCAAGGGATGGTGCCACGATACTTAACGGCGCCAAGCGAACTGCTGAAATTAGTGACAATATAAACACTTGCTTTATGATCCTATGTCATACACAAGCTGTATTTTAACATGTGCGTTTTGTGCGCGCAAGGTATTTATTTTCTGTTTTTTATTTCTGATTTTATGTTTTTGATTTTAGCAGGAATTATTTCTTTGGCTTCTGCCAGCCAGCGTTTCATACGTGAACGCAGCCAACGTTCGTATACAAAGAACAAACTGCCAATCCCAATTAGGGGCAATACATAGTATATTATGCGATATGCCAGCAGCGCGCCAAATATATTTGCTTTGTCAATGCTGTCTGGCAACGCCAATAAAAACACGCTTTCGAAAACGCCAATCCCACCAGGAACTTGGCTGAAAACGCCAGTTGTTTGCGCAATTACAAACAGACCGATAAATGTCCCAAATGGTATATCGACAAATGGTATCAGACAAAAATACAATACCAATCCGGCCAACACACTGTCTGTTATGCCAAGAATTGTCTGTTGAAATGCCATTTTTGTTGATGGAATTTCAAATTTGATGTCGCCGATTTTTACGTTCTTTTTATAAAACAGCATTGTTATTACAAAGTATGTAATCAATACTGTTGTGCAGAATATAAACAGTGTGTTTAATCCCATGCTGGCGCCCAATGAGCCGTCAAACATCGTTCGGGGAATTAAAAAGTACCCAATAACAACAATCGCAGACGCCCCAAGAAAATAAGTAAAACCAGATATTGTAAGCATTTTTAAAATGTCGCCGCCACGAATGCGCCAACGGGTATAAAGTCTGTACCGAATCGCACCGCCACTGACCACCGCATGACCTGCGTTATTACTGATTGCAAAGCCAAGCATACCTGCCAACATCCATTTCCACCAGGCAACATGACCACCAACATATTTTAAAGCCAATTTATCGTATAAAGCCAATGCGATATACCCTGCAAAACAGGCCACACACGCCATAGACAGATTTACAAATGGTATATCAAGTATTGCATGCGCAATATCTGATACACTGTAATTTCGCAGTTGCCACCATAACATCCCAGCAGCAAGAATAAAAAAGAATATGCCTGAATAACTTATTATTTTTTTTATCAGGCGTTTTGCTTTTATTGACATTTAATTCCTTTTCAAAGCCATATTAGGATAACAATGATTATATCAAAAATCAAATTTAAAAAAAATTGCAAAAGATTTACCGCTTTATATAATGGAAAAAAAACAAAAGGATTTTGATATGTTGCGTCCATCTTTACGAAAAAATAATCAAATCAGAAAAGTTTCTTTGGAAACTGGGGTGAACAAATGGGCAGAAGGTTCGTGCTTGATAAAAGTCGGCGGAACACACGTGTTGTGCACTGCGTCTGTTGATTTAAATCAGCCTGTGTGGAAACGGTTGCAAAATAAAACGGGTGGTTGGGTGACAGCAGAATATGCAATGTTGCCAAGGGCAAACGGTACCCGTAAAGGACGCGAAGCTATTATGAAAGATAACCGAAGCGCAGAAATATCGCGCTTGATTGGGCGGTCTTTGCGCAGTGTGGTCGATATGGAAGCTTTGGGCAAACATACGATAACAATCGATTGTGATGTTATCCAAGCAGATGGCGGAACCAGATGCGCCAGTATAACAGGCGCTTTTGTCGCGTTGACTTTGGCTGTGCGTTGGCTGATGAACCAAGGTCGTATAAAAACAAACCCGATATTGGACAGTGTGTCAGCAATATCGGCTGGGATTTGGAAAAATGAATTAATCTTGGATTTGGATTACGAAGAAGATTGTGTCGCAGAAATGGATGCTAATTTCGTTGTGTCAGGTTCCGGTAAGTTTGTAGAAATCCAAGCAACGGGTGAACAACATCCGTTCGACGCGGTGCAATTGTCAGAATTAATGGAATTGGCGGGTACAGGTTGCCGTCAATTAATTGATTTGCAAAATAAAGTGTTGGAATAAAAATACAATGCTTTTTATAAAATTGTGCAAATTCGTGTTGAACGTTTTTGTGATTTGTTTTATGTTGTCTTTGTAAAAAAAATGAAAGGGTCAGGAATATGTTAAAAAAATTATTGGTATTAATCGCATTGTTTGCACCAATGGTTGCAAATGCTGCTGATAAAAAGAAAAAAGAAGAACTTATTGTCCATTTGACTGATGAACAGATATATGAAGAGTTAAAAAAACTGGCGTTGGTTTTTGAAGTCGCACGTGAAAATTTTGTCGAAGAAGCAGATGAAAAAAAGATGTTAGAAGCGGCAATGAACGGAATGTTAGGGGCATTGGATCCACATTCTTCTTATTTGTCCAAGGACGATTTTAAAGAATTTAGCGATAAATCCCATGGGGAATTTGGTGGCTTGGGTATTCAAATCACCAGTGACAGGGGCGCAGTGCGTGTCATTTCGCCAATTGATGATACACCGGCAGAAAAAGCTGGAATCAAAGCAGGGGACTATATTACCCATATTGATGGCGAACAAGTGTTTGATTTGACATTGAATCAAGCTGTTAAAAAAATGAAGGGCCGCCCAGGAACCAAAGTTAAATTAACAATCGTGTCCGAAGATGGTGAAACAAAAACGTTGACCTTGAAACGCGATATTATCAAGGTAAAATCTGTAAAGTTTGAAGAAAAAACAATGGCAAACGCAGACCCTGATGATAAAGATACACCAAAGATTGGATATGTCAGAATTTCCGATTTTGGCGCAACGACCGCACGTGATTTAAAAGAAGCGATGGAAAAACTGGAAAAGAAAAAGGTGCGTGGATATGTTTTGGACGTGCGTAATAACCCTGGTGGATATTTGACCGCGGCAATTGATGTATCTGATGCGTTTTTGGATGGTGGCGAAATCGTTTCTACACGTGGCAAACAAGAAACAGATATTGAACGTGTTTATGCCAAGCCTGGCGATATGGCAAACGGCAAGCCAGTTGTGGTATTGATAAATCATGGTTCTGCATCGGCATCAGAAATTGTTGCTGGCGCATTACAAGATAATGGACGTGGTTTGGTTATGGGATCGCAATCGTTCGGCAAGGGCAGTGTGCAACAACAAAAACCACTGGGTGATGGAACCGCAATTCATATTACAATTGCGCGGTATTATACACCGTCTGGTCGTTCTATTCAAAATGAAGGTATTACCCCTGATGTTGAAGTGTTGCACAGCAAGGTCGAAGTTCTGGAAAAAAAAGAAAGTATGTATTCCGAAGCTTCGTTTAAAAATTCATTGAAAAACGAACAGGCCAAGAAAAAAGCAGATAAAAAATCTGCAGATGACGAAGATGAAAAACAAGATTTAACAGATGAAGAAAAAGATGCGCTGGATTATCAATTGCAACGCGCGATGGATATGGTAATCGCAATGGAAAAGTTGCAGGCAAAAAAACAACCTGTTGATTTACCAAAAGATAAAAAAGACGAAATGTCAAAAGAAGAAAAGAAAAAATAAAATGGGGCAACGCCCCATTTTTCTTATCTTTTGCGACCAGTTAATACGCCGTTTTCGCCGATAATCCAATCACAAAATTCCAAACGCAAACATTTTTTTGCGTTGATGTATCCTGTTTCGCAGTTTTTATATTTGGTTAATTCTTCGTCGCTGATTTTCGTGTGCGTTTTATATTTTGACAACAATGCACGCTTGTTTTCACGAATATGACGTGTGCGCTCTGGAATTTCGTTTTCGGTCGATACTTGGACAACATTTTGACCAAAGTGAACCAAATGTTGTGCGTCGTGTGACATAATACGATAACCCGGTGTGCCTTGGATGGCAAGCAAGCTGCCGCAACTGAATGCGTTTGATAAAACTGTTGTGCGAATAATTGCACCTTTGTATTTTGCAATATTCATAAGCGTTGATATGTCGTTTAACATGTGTACATAACCACCACATGAATCAATAAAGAAATCAATTACAGGACGTTCTGGCGTATCAATGTCGTATGGAGATACGATTTTTATGCTGGTGTCAAGTTTTGGCATCTGTGGTAATTTTAGCACCAAATTGCCTAATTCGCCAATCATTTCATTCATTTCTTCGTCTTCGAAATCGCCCAAGATATAAACTTGGTTGTCAATTATATAGTTCATAGATTGAGAAGAGTTTATCGCGTTGCTTTTTGCCATATTTGCGCCCCCTTTGGTGTTTGTTGGGTATTTTTTTATATTTGTACACAAATTTTGGTCTTTGTCAACAAAAAAATAATTTATAAATCTTGCCTTAATTGTTTTTTAGGGGTATTATTTGTTTCGATAAAAATAAACCCAAGGAAAAGAATAATGTCTAAATTAATAGTTGATGGGAACTGGGCTGCGGCGGATGTCGCATACAGATGTGTAGATTTTGCTGCGATTTATCCTATTACCCCCAGCAGTACAATGGGTGAATTGGCGGATGAATGGTCTTTTCAGCATAAAAAAAATATATGGGGCGCAAAGCCGCAAATAATCGAAATGCAATCCGAAGCAGGGGCGGCTGGTGCAATGCATGGCGCGTTGCAAATGGGCAGTTTAGCAACAACTTTTACTGCGTCCCAGGGGTTGTTGTTGATGATTCCAAATATGTATAAAATCGCCGGTGAACAAACGCCGTTTGTTATGCATGTGGCTGCGCGTGCGTTGGCGACCCACGCGCTGTCTATTTTTGGCGACCACAGTGATGTTATGTCGGTTCGTTCGACTGGTTTTGCAATGCTGTCTTCACACAATGTTCAACAGGCGCATGATATGGCTGCGATTGCGCACGCTGCAACAATCCGCAGTCGGGTGCCGTTCTTGCATTTTTTTGATGGTTTTCGTACCAGTCACGAAGAATCAAGATTGGAAAGAATTTCTGATGATGTGTTGAAAAGCTTGATTCCGGATGAATTGGTGCGCGAAAATCGTGCGCGTGGAATGTCGCCTGAAAATCCTACGATTCGTGGCACTGCGCAAAATCCTGATGTTTATTTCCAAGGACGCGAAGCGGCCAATCCGCTGTACGAAAAAACACCAGAAATTGTACAAAAATGTATGGATGAATTTGCAGTACTTACCGGCCGTAAATATGGTCTGGTTGAATATGTTGGGGATAAAAATGCGGAAAATGTAATCGTTGCCATGGGCAG
>JAZNGD010000013.1:0-9844 GCA_045576255.1 Candidatus Enterousia sp. | reverse complement strand
GTGTTATGTCTGGTCGTCGTTTTGGTAAAGGTCTGCACCAAGCAATCGAAGCCAAAGAACACGTTCGTGTTCAACCGGAAAACCAGACTGTGTCCAGTATTTCTTACCAGAATTTGTTCCGTTTATATCCGAATTTATCTGGTATGACTGGTACTGCAATGACCGAAGCAGCAGAATTTGAAGAAATTTATAAGCTGCGTGTGGTTTCTATTCCTACAAATCGTCCTGTTGCGCGTAACGATCATCATGATGAAATTTATCGTAACAAAGATGAAAAATATGATGCTATTTTAAAACAGATTTCTGAATGCGTTGCACGCAAACAACCTGTTTTAGTCGGTACTGTTTCAATCGAAAAGTCCGAAGAATTGGCGGCAATCGTTCGTAAAAAATTGAATATTAATCCGGCTGTGTTGAATGCAAAACACCACGAATCCGAAGCTAAAATTGTTGCACAAGCTGGTGCGCCTGGGGCGGTCACAATCGCAACAAATATGGCTGGACGCGGAACCGATATTAAATTGGGCGGAAATGCCGAAGAATTGATTGCGGAATTGGATTCTGATGCACCAGATTTTGAACAGAAAAAACAGGAAATATATGCAACAATAGAATCAAATAAAAAACAAGTTTTGGATGCAGGCGGTTTGTATGTAATTGGTACAGAACGTCACGAATCACGTCGTATAGATAATCAATTGCGTGGTCGTTCCGGACGTCAGGGTGACCCCGGTGATTCCAAGTTCTTTTTGGCCTTGGATGATGATTTAATGCGTATTTTTGGCGCGTCGCGCTTGCAGGGTATGCTGACAACACTGGGGCTGAAAACCGGTGAAGCGATTACTCATCCTTGGATTACCAAGGCCTTGGAAAAAGCCCAAAAACGTGTAGAAGCACGTTATTTCGAAGCACGTAAGGAATTGTTAAAGTATGATGATGTTATGAATGAACAACGCTGTGTTATTTATAAACAACGTGACGATTTGATGGTAAGTGAAGACTTGTCGTCGTTGGCACGTGAAATAATTGCAGATGTTGTTGAAATTATTTGCGAAAACAGTATCCCAGAAAAAGCAATGCCAGCAGATTGGAATTTGAACGCAATTCATAATGCGATGATGCGGGTGTTTGCCTTGGATATTACTGATATTGAAAAATGGAAAACAGATGAACAAATCACAGAACGAAAAGCATATGAAACGTTGTTGAATTTGGCTTTGCGTCGTTATGAACATCAGGCTGCTAAATACGGTCCTGAATTGATGCAAATGGCATCGCGACAGATGATGTTGGGTGCGTTGGATTCTGTATGGAAAAAGCATTTGCAACAAATGGATTATTTGCAAAGCGCAATCGGTTTGCGTGGTTATGCACAGAAAAATCCGTTGTACGAATACAAGCGCGAAGCGTTGGATTTGTTTAAAAATACAATTAACAATTTTAAAATTATGTCTGTGTCTTATATCAGTCGTATGGAATTGACGCGCGAAGATGTTGCTGCAACCGAAGCAGAACGGGCGAAACATGACCAAAGACTGAATCAAGCCACGGGTGACTCGCGACGCAATGCGCTTTGTCCATGTGGGTCTGGCTTAAAATTTAAACACTGTTGTGGTAAATTACATTAGAAAAAAGCCCCCAGAAAATCGGGGGCTTTTTCGTTTTTTTGGAATATTGTCCTTGATATGTTTATAAAATATTGTTATCATTTTTAATGATTAAAAAAAGCAATTAGTTATGCAAAAAATAATATTTTTTATCAGTAATTTAATTTCTTGCTTTATATATGGTACCGAAAATCGGCGTTTATGGCGTGGTCGTGTTAATATTATTTTATTTTATCCCAGTATTCGTCGCTTTATAAGACAAAAATATGGCGAAAAGATAAAATCAATCAAGTTTATTCGTCAGCGTACATTAAATCGTATGGTGTGCTTGGTTAATGACAAATATTATGTCAAAATTTTCAGAAATGTATCGGTAGAACAATTAAAGAATTTTGAATTCTTAAATAATTATGTGTCTGAACGAATGAAAGTAAAGGTTCCGTATGTCGTTGCCGATTATAAAATCCCAATGTATGCTTGCGAAAGTGTGCCTGGAAAATTAATAACAGATTTTGATAAAAAATATGTTTTAGAAAACGATCAAAAAGTTTTAAAGCAAATTCATAGTATTATCCGACAATTACAACGTATAAAAGTGGACGATATTCCAAATAAAGAAAGATTCTTGGACAGTATGCAATTGCGCACCAAAGAAGAACCTTGTCGTCATCCA
Organism: Candidatus Enterousia sp.; assembly: GCA_045576255.1. Lineage (GTDB taxonomy): Bacteria > Pseudomonadota > Alphaproteobacteria > Rs-D84 > Rs-D84 > Enterousia. The sequence continues at coordinate 7,564 of JAZNGD010000013.1, read as the reverse complement.
AAGCAGGTTTTGGCACATTTCGATTTGAATGAACTGAATTTTTTGTTTGATGATGATTTGAATATTTGCGCGGTGATTGATTGGGATACCTTGTCAATCGCGAATAATCCTGCGACTGATACGACTATATTTTTAAAGTATTGGAATGCGTATAAACGCAGGGGTGTTTAGTTTTATTTTTTTTGCGCTTTTTAGGAAATATTGTGGTTGCCTTGGTGTGGTGTTTTTGTTATTGTAATCGGTATGGAAAGGCAATTTATTCATCTTCGTACACATTCGCGTTTTTCTGTTGGGGCCAGCACACTGACAATCAAGCAAATTCCTGCCTTGTGTCAGGCGGCCGGAATGTTTGCGTGCGCGTTGACGGATACAAATTTGATGTCTGGGTGTGCCGAATTTTCGGATGTTATGCCTAAAAATAAAATTCAGCCGATAATTGGAATTGAAATATCTGTAAATCATCATAATGCAGATCCAAAAATTCTGCGAATAGAAGCGTTATCAAAACTGGTTTTGTTGGCGCAAAATCATATCGGGTATTTGAATTTGTGCGATTTGAATAAAATAATGTATATGCGCAACGAAAATCATCATTTGGGGCCTTTTGTTACGTTCGATGAATTGGCGGCGCACAGCGATGGTATAATTTGTTTATCTGGTGCGCACACAGGTCCAATTGGTATGGCCTTGCTGAATAATCAAGAATCTTTGGCGTCGACGTATGCTGAAAAGTTGTTGGGGATTTTTGGTGATAAATTTTATATCGAAATTCAACGACATGGGTTGGAAAATGAAATCAAGACGGAAAAAGGGTTCTTGAAAATCGCCCAGGAATTAAGTATTCCAATCGTTGCAACAAATGATGTCTGTTTTGCCGCAGATTCAGATTATGAATCTGCTGATGCGTTGGGCTGTGTTTTGGGACAAACCAAGGTTATTGACCCAGAACGTGTACGCAAATCATCAGAACAATATTTTAAGTCTTATGAACAAATGGCGGAAATTTTTTCGGACTTGCCAGAAGCTGTTGAAAACACAGTTGTTATTGCGCGCCGCTGTGGGTTTATGGTAAACGTTCATGAAAAACCATTGTTGCCCCGTTTTGGTAATGATTTAGGAGCAGAATGTCAAATGTTGCGCGACAATACGATGGCAGGTCTGGAACGCAGGTTAAAACAACATAATATTACCGATACTGCACCGTATTATGAACAGGCTGAATTTGAACTGGGGGTTATTATTGGTATGGGGTTCCCTGGGTATTTCTTGATTGTTGCGGATTATATTGATTGGTGTCGAAAGAATGACGTTTTGACCGGGCCTGGTCGTGGGTCTGGCGCCGGTTCTATTGTTGCATGGGCGCTGGGTATTACAAATGTAGACCCATTAAAGTATGGATTATTGTTCGAAAGATTTTTAAATCCAGATCGTATTTCAATGCCGGACTTTGACGTTGATTTTGAGCCAACCGGGATTGAACGTGTGTTGGCGTATATTTGTGATAAATATGGTCATGATTCTGTTTGCCGTATCATTACTTTTGGCAGTTTACAGGCGCGGGGCGCAATTCGTGATATTGGGCGCGTTTATGGTATGCCCTATTCCAAGTCTGACAGATTGTCAAAATTGATTCCGCAAGATGCCAAGACATTGAAAGACGCTGTTGATATGTCGGCTGAAATTCAAGACGTTTTAAACAACGACCAGGATTTAAACAAAGTCGTCACAATTGCAGAAGAATTAGAAGGTTCGTTGCGCAACTTGGGACAGCATGCGTGTGGCGTTGTTATTGGGGACCGCCCAACGACTAAAATCGCACCGGTTTATCGTGACCCAGCCAACCCGTTGCCGTCGTGTCAATTTGATGGACATTATTTGGAAAGTGCTGGTTTGATTAAGTTTGACTTTTTGGGGTTAGAAACGTTGGTGGTGTTGAAATACGCAACGCGTTTAATCCAGCAAACACGTGGTGTTAATATCGATTTAGATCAGATTCCAACAGATGACCCAAAAACAATGAAATTATGGCAGTCTGGATTGACCGAAGGCATATTCCAGTTTGATGCCCCGTTTGTTCAGCAGACTTTGCGCAAAATGCATCCGACAAATTTTTTAGAAATATCTGCGCTGAATGCATTAAATCGTCCGGGGCCTATTGCAATGATTCCGCAATTTATCGCGCGTATGCATGGCGAAGAACCTGTCGAATACGTACATCCCAAGGCAGAGCCTATCTTGAAAGAAACATACGGTATTATCGTTTATCAAGAACAGGTTATGCAGTTGGTTCGTGCATTGGCAGGATTTACACGCGGTCAGTCAGACAATGTGCGCAAAGCGATGGGTAAAAAGATTATCAAAATGTTGGACGAATTAGAAGGCAAATTCTATGAAGGTTGCGAAAAAGAACAGACTTTGGATCGTGCCACCGCAAAAGATTTGTGGGAACGCTTTAAAGAATTTGCAAAATACGCGTTTAATAAATCGCATGCGATTGCGTATTCTATTGTTGCTAATCAATGTGCTTATTTAAAAGCAAACTTTACGCCGGAATTTTTGGCGGCTTCGATGTCCAGTAATTTAAATGATACAGACCAGTTGGCGTTGTTCGTAGATGATGCAAAAACTAATTTTGGGATTCAAATTGTTGCGCCTGATATTAACGAAAGCGAATCTTTGTTCACAGTGCGCGATGGCAAGATTGTTTATGGCTTGGCCGCTTTAAAAGGCGTTGGCGTTGTTGCAACCGATGCGATTGTCGCAGAACGTAACGCAAACGGCAGGTTTAAAAATTTAACTGATTTTGCAAAGCGTTGTTCCACGATTGTAAACAAACGAATTTTAGAAGCTTTTGCGCGAACAGGTGTGCTGGATTCGCTGGAACCTAATCGTGCTAAAATTTATATGAATGCGGATGCGATTTTGTCTTATGCGGCGAAATCTCGCGAAGGCGCGAATATGTTGTCTTTGTTTGCGAATACAGTTGAAGACGATGTTGTCGAAGACAGGTTGTTGAAAAATCTGCCAAATACCGCCCCTTGGACATTTGGGCAACGTTTGGAAAATGAATTGGCGGTGTTGGGTTTTTATATTTCTGCACACCCATTGGACCAGTACAAGCATTTAATTCAATCGGCAAATTTGACAACCAGCGCAAGCTTAATTAAGTTGCCAGACAGAAAGTCTGTGCAAATCGCGGTCAATGTAAATTCGTTTGGACGGCGACGGACCAAGACCGGCAAAGAAATGATAACAATCAACGCGTCGGACAGTTTTGGTAATATTGATGCGGTTGCGTTTGGCGATTCTGCAATTGAATTTGCCCAAATTTTGTCCAGTGAAAACGTGGTGTTGTTGTCTGGCAAGGTGTCTAATCGTGATGACAGGGTTTCAATATTTGTTGATTCTATTGTGCCGTTGGCGCATTGGGTCGCCAAGATTGCCAAAAAGATAACATTGGATATTCGTGATAGTGCGGTGTTGCAAGATGTAAAAAAAGCAATTGTTGCATTGCCACGCGGTTATACCCAAGTTATTTTAAATTTACATGGTACGGACAAGGTTGCAACGCTGGCATTGCCAGGTGGTGTCGAATTGGGCGATACAACGGTGTCTGATTTTACTGCGTTGGGTGTTCGTGTGGGGATTGAATGATGACAAAGCATATACCTGTTTTATTAGACCCTGTTTTAAAGGCATTGGATGATATAGCTGGCAAGACGATTGTTGATTGTACTTTTGGCGCAGGTGGTTATTCGCGTGCTTTTTTATCGTGTGGGGCGAATGTTATTGCTTTTGACAGGGATGCGAATGTTGTGTCTGATGCTTTGGAATTGGAACGCGAATTTGGTAATCGTTTTCGGTTTATTGCTTCTCCGTTTTCGGGATTGGCGAATTTAAGTGAAAAAGTAGATGCGGTTGTTTTTGATTTAGGCATATCTTCAATGCAGATTGATACCGCATCGCGTGGTTTTTCGTTCCGGTTTGATGCGCCACTTGATATGCGTATGTCGCCAGATGGTATGACGGCGGCCGAATTTATTGAACATAAATCTGTGAATGATTTGGCAGATGTTTTGCGAAATTATGGCGATGTAAAGAAAGCGGCGGTTTTGGCGCGCGTGATAAAAGATGCCCTGCCCCGGACCACGTTTCAATTGCGTGATTTGATTCATAACCCCAAGGATATTGCGCCTGTGTTCCAAGCGTTGCGTATCGCAGTTAATGATGAAATGGGCGAATTAGAACGGGCATTGGCTGTTGTGCCGGATTTATTGCGTATTGGTGGGCGTTGTATTTGCGTGACTTTTCATTCGCTGGAAGACAGAATTGTAAAAAATACTTTTCGTGCATGGGCGACAGCGCCTGGCGATCCGCGATTGCCGACTGTTCAATGTGCGCCATTTGAATTGATAAAGCCTGTGATCCCCAGCGACCAAGAATTAGAAAACAATCCTCGTGCGCGTTCGGCGCATATGCGTGGGGTTGTAAAATCGTGTTGACCCATATATTGTTTTTTGATTATGATTATGACGAAAGGAAACAAAAACAATGAAATCGGCGGCTGTAAAAGAATTTGTGCAAAACGCAGACAATGCAAAAAAGGCTAATCCGCTGGATTTGTCTTCGGATCAAGATTTGACGATTGCTTTGATGAATTTAATTCGTGTTGAAGAATTATCAGATGGTTTTTCTGAACTTGGTGCGATGGTTTCTGATATTCGCAATCGCTTGATGGCGCAGATTGTTGAACGTGGTGATTTGCGATGGGGGTTGTCGCTTGAATTGTTGGGTGAATCTGCGCGTTTGATGGCCCAAGGTATGCGTGCTTTGTCGGATGGTAAGCGGAAACTGGCGTATGAAAAGTTTGACGCGTGTTATGGGGTATATTCTGTTTTTTGGGGCATAAATATGGGGATAATTGATTCTTCTGATGTCGAAATTAGAAAAAAAGAAAATTAGCTGTTGATTCCGATGGGCTAAAAATGATAAAATATGTAAAAGAGAGAACGAAGTTGAAAGGAATATTAAACAGTTTTTGTCGGATTTCTGCGACCTTGACGTTGTGTTTGGGTGTGTGTGCTGCGTTTGCTGAACAAACACCAAATCCACGCAGTGCCGTCGCGTCCAAGGTTGCCAGCAAAAGGTCTGAAACAAAAGTTGTATCGCGTGGCGATGGGCAAACTGGTCGTGTTTCTGCGGTTGTATCACGTGGTGGAAATGTTTCTGCGCGTTCTGGCAATGTGTCCAAGGCACGCGCTGCAACAAATGGGTCCAAAACTTCATTGGTTCGCAGTGCAATAAAAAACGTTGTTAATTCGAATCGGACTGGGGCGTCTGTCGCGCGCAGCGGAACGGTCGTAAAATCGAATGTTGCACGCAGTGGGATCAGGGCTGGCGCCGCCAAGCAGGCACGCAGTGCCGCGTCCAAGGTTTCTATGTCTGGGTTGGCGCGTGCTGCATCGACTGCGCGTGCGACTGCTGTATTTAATGATCTTTCCAAGATTGGTGGTGGCTATTCACAATGTCGTGATGCGTATGCGACATGTATGGACCAATTTTGTGCGAATGCAAATGATACCTTTCGTCGCTGTTTTTGCAGTTCCAGATTTACAGAATTTCGCAATACAGAAGAAACTTTGGACGAAGTCAAGGTTTTGTTGCAACGTTTCGAAGACAATAATTTAAATGCGGTGGACAAGACTGCGGCCGAAGTTAATGCGATGTATACCGCAACTGTTGGTGAAGCTGCGATTAAAAACGATGTCAGTGGTGCACAATCTGTGTTGAACGAAATTGGCGATTTGTTATCTGGCAAACCGCGCAAAAAAGAAACAGCTGAACCGGCTGGTTTGATGAATGTCAGTTTTGATTTAGATATGGATAATCTGTGGGGCAGTGAAAATTCTTTGTTTGATACCGGTTCCGCGCGTGGCGGAGACAACTTGGCACAATTAGAAGGTATGGAATTATATAACACTTCAAACAAACAGTGTTTGGAAGTTATCAAGGATTCTTGCCAAAGTGATGCTATGTTAAATATGGCGACCAGTGCATATAATATTATGATTACCCAAGATTGTAATCTGTATGAAAAAAAGATTGAAAGCCAAAAGAAAGCCGTCGAAGACACTGTGCGTCAGGCTGAAAAATACCTGCGTGAAGCACGACTGGAAGAATATCGTTCCCATAATTCCGCAGATGTTAACGAATGTATAAACAATGTTAAAAAGGCGTTGGCCCAAGATATGGCCTGTGGTGAAAATTACAGACGTTGTTTGGATTTTTCTGGTTTGTATATCAATCAAACGACTGGCGAACCAATTTATTCTACTAATTTGCACAAATTGGTTGATGTGATTAAATTGGACGGTTCGTATGATGTTTTGGGCGCCAACAAAGATTTTGATGCAGGTTTGGAATCCAAAAAGACATTCGCGGCGACTGCGTTGGATTCGTGTCGTGATATTGCTGATACGGTTTGGGTTGAATTTAAACGTACTGCGTTGATTGAAATCGCCCAGGCACAAGATGAAATGTTAGAAGAAGTAAAATCGTCTTGTGTTGAAACAATGGCCGAATGTTATGATACAAATACTGGTTCATTGAAAAATATGGACACTACTACAGCCCAGGCTTCTGGGGCGATTGCGGTCGCGGCCGCGCGTACAATGTGTCGTGACAAGGTTTCTGCCTGTGCGGCATTGTATGGCAATGGACAGTGTAATATTGATAAAAACGGTAAAATTACAAATGCGCCCCAATGTGGGGTTTCGGCATTGCTGACTTTTGTTGATACGGTTGATGCTGTAAAAATGACCGAAGGTTGCGCAACTGCATTATCAAAATATGTGACCGAAGAATTGTGCGCACCATTGGAAGCCGAAAAAAATCAGGCTGAACCCAAGGCTTACCCATGGGGGTGCAGAAATAAATTTGTTTATAAAGATGCACAAGCAAAAGCAAAAGCAGAAGAACAAAATTCAGGAACGCCAAAAGAACAGTCTTTGGAAGACTTGATAGGAACTAAAACTGTGGTTTATTGCCCAACAGATGTTGTAAAAATAGATGGAGAAAATGAAAGTGCCTTGAATGGTGAAATACAGTCTGTTGTGGGTAATTTGTTGAATACACTGCAAAGCGAATTGGCCTATATGTACGATAATGAATGTACAAAAGTTGATGGTATATGGGCTGAAATAGGAGAAGATGAGGAATCTGACTATTTAGCTACCAGAAACAAGAATACTGAATACCAAGAAGCTTTCTATACCGCCTTAACCGGTCGCTCGCATAGTGATGATGGTACCGCTGGGATTGATTCTTTTGGTATATGTTTAAAGAATTCAATTAAATTCCAGTGCGAGCGTCAAGATGCGGTGGTTGGTTCTGGGGATGCGAAAAGCTTGGCTACATACGATTCGGTAAACGATATATGTAATTTCACGCCACAGTGGGATGAAGCAAAGTGCAAGGTTCAGTTGGGTGGATATTACGAAGATGGTCAGTGTTATTTCATAAATCCTGAAAATTTAGGCGAGTTTCCGTGGGAATCTAAGTCGGA
>JAZNGD010000012.1:0-13618 GCA_045576255.1 Candidatus Enterousia sp. | reverse complement strand
AATATTTTTGTGGGTGAATCTCCACAGAATCCAGGTAAATGTGCGCAACGCGCACACAAACAAAAAAGGCATGATTAACCTAGATCCTGGGGTCAAGCCCCAGGATGACGAAAGAGAGTAAGTTTGTTTTCTTGAACCTTTCCCCACAAACAAAAAAGCAGAATTAACCTGGATCCTGGGGTCAAGCCCCAGGATGACAAAGTGGATGGATCCTGGGGGGATTCACCCACAAAAATATTTTATTTTTGTGGGGCCCGAAAAGCCCCAGGATGACGAAAGTGAGTAAGCCAACACCGCAGTTCGTGATTAGTGTAAAATAAATTAGAATGACTTAGATACGACAAAACCCGATAGCGCAGTGTACAAAAGATACATAAGCCATCGGGTTTTGTCGTAGATAAGTTATTATAATTTATTTAAGGGGTGGGAAACATTCACCATCATCACTTCCATCTGGACAACACATCAATTCACCATCCTGCATTTCTGTCAAAGTTTCCCCGGTGCAACAACCATCCATATCTGGCGCATTTCCATCAGCGCAAGTTTCGATTTCTGTTTCAACATATTCGTCGGCCTCGTATTCAGGCGCAGCAACAAACATCTTTTCATTTTGCGAAACATTGTAAGCAGGCTTGTTAACAACAGGTTCCGACACGACTGGTGCTTCTTCGACGACTGGCGCTGGCGCAACAACGCGTTCGATAACTTCTTCGACCACAGGTTCTTCGACCACAGGTTCTTCGACGACAGGCGCTTCGATTACTTCTTCCACTTCTTCGACCACAGGTTCTTCAACTTGTTCAACGACAGGTTCCTGTGGGGTTGTTTCGACCACAGGCTCTTCTATGAAAGGCAACAAATCATCAGATTCTGCCAATTCAGGTTCTGTCACAGTTTCTTCAATAACAGGCGCCTGGGTGGTTGCCCCCAATTCAGGCAACGCTTTGTTAGAAGAATTTTGATACAACCACAACGTAAATACAGACAAGACAATCAATCCAATCAGCATAACATAATACAAAACTTTGTTCGGTTCCCCATTATTTGACTTTACAGTGTCAAAACCGCTGCCCACAGGTGGCACAGGACGCAATTCAGAAACGATTGGCGCGACGACAGGTTCTGCCGCAACAGGGCTGGGTGCATCAACCACTGGTTCAACCGCAACAGGGCGGGGCGCATCAACCGCAGGCGCAACCGATGTTTCTGGGACAATTGGATATTCGTCAGATTCAATTTGAGGCTGTACCGGCGCGGTCGCATTATCTTTGGCGTATTCTTCTGCATTATTTTGGGGTTCTGGCGTTGTGACATTATCCCAATATTTAACTGTTTCGCTGTCTGATTCTGTATCAACAGGCACAAAAACATCCAAAGCTGTTTTTTCTTGCGCAGCCACCTGATTTTGTTGCGCATCATCATTTATCTGAGCATACGGCAAAGAATCCGCCCCTTGGTTTTCCGCATCAGATTCAAAGTGTTGTTCCAAAGAATCTGTTTCAGGTTGTTTTTGAACATACCCGGCAGGCACTTGAAATTCGATTGGTTTAAAAGCAAGTTCTTCATCTAGATTTTCTGGATTTTTATCAAATAATGGTTTTACTTCATCGTCCATTTCAGTTGCCTTTGTTTCGTATATTTCATTATTTTCTTTGACGTTTGCCGGCACAGACGGCACAGTTTGCGCGACCAAATCAGTCATCACCGGCGTTGCAGGCAAATTTTCATCGGCCAGCATATTCAGAATTTTTTTTGCACCATCTATTTCGTCTTGTGCGGTCAGTTCACGTTTTTGTGCATTTTGCATCCGTTTTTTTGCACGTCGTATTTGTTCACCCACAGCTTCAACCTGAGATTCCAACCGCAATATTTTTGCGGCCGACTGTTTTGTAGGTTCTTTTCCTATATTTTTTCGTGCTTCGACCAGATTTATTTGTATTTTTCTTGATTTATCTTGCAAATTTTTAATTTTTTCATCTGCTTTATCGACGGTTTCGCGTGCATTTTCGACGACGACTTCGGCGTTTTTCAATCGTTCCGACGCGACACGCTTTGCGACATTTTTACGAAAAAGATTTAAATCGTTCAGCACATCGGTCAAATCATTATTATTTTTGCTGTCCTGAATCAAGCGTTCATACAAATCCAAACCGCTGTATTCTATATCCAGTTTTTGATATTTATTGTCTTTTTTAGGGCGCACAGTTTCCAAATCGACCCCAAAGTCATTTTCAAGTATATCATCCCACTTGCGATTTTCATCAGGATTAATTACCAGCAACACATTTGGTTTAATTTCAGTGATTAACAAATCCAAGACACAAATCAGTCTGTTATCTGGCGCAAAGAACGCCCGAATCGCATTTCCTGCGACATCATAATCCTGCACAGACGAAATATATTCTCTCTCGCTTGTCATTGTTTTTTACCCCCGACCCATATTATTTCTTTTTAGGTGGCGCGAATTGATAGGCCTGTTTACAGTGTTCATAGCAATACGGCTTGCCCACAAAGACGGTTTCGCCACAAAAATGGAAATGTTCAGAATCTGGATCACCAATTGGCCAACGGCACTGATTCGGTTTTAAATTCGCCATTTCCAACGAATGTTGAATGATACGCTGATGCATTGCCAGATTTTTAGCAGCGCTTTTTACATCAGTTTTTTCTGTTTTTTTACTTTCGTTTTTTTTCTTGTCTGCGACTGGCACTGTCTTTTTTTTATCGGCCGATTTTTTTTCAACTGGCGCGGTATTTTTTTTAGCACTTTCTTTTTTCACAGCCACTTTGACCACAGGCTTTTCTGCGGTTTTCTTGGGCACAGTGGGCTTTTTAGTAGTCGTGCTTTTTGTTGCGACATCAGCAGCACTTCCATTTGCTTTGGCATTCCAGCCCAATCTGTTCAACTTACCGACAATTGCGTTCTTGGACATTCCCAAACGCTTGCCGATTTCGGACGTAGACAAACCTTTACCCGTCAACGCCTTTAATTTTTTAAGCATTGAATTATCCCAGCCTTTACTCATTTTATAAAATCCTTGTTATACAGTATAATAAGATTGTATCATAATTCCGATTCGAAACGCAAGGGAGAAAACATGTTTTCGCACATATTTTTCATTATTTTATTAATTGCAACCATTGCATGTGGCATATTTATATCCATTGCAGATTTTCGTCGCAGAATCATTCCGGACGCGTATTTATTTCCGATGTTATTAATTACACTGACGCTGATTGCGTTTTATTCATTTCCGCTGGGGATACAAGACGCAGTTATCGGCGCATTATTCGGTTATATTTTGGGCATGATTTCGGGATTACTGTTTGATTATTACTTATCGAAACGCGCATCATCCCCGTATCCACCGATTGGCATGGGCGACATCAAGTTATTAGGTGTTGGGGGATTATGGCTGGGCATTGACGGTATGGGTTGGGCATTAATAATCGCGTGCATATTTGGCGCGATATGGGCGCGGAACAGGGCGCAAAAATACATACCATTTGCACCATTCTTTTTTATTGGTGGATTTTTGTCTTTCATTGCAAAACTGTTTTTGTTATAATCCTTTACAAAGGGTCATTGGATTGAGAAGGAAGAACAATCTTTATTTTGTCTTAGCATATTGTTTATACGGTGCTTTTTTACCGGGCGCATCGGATGCATCGGCCCCATTTTCGAAATATGGTGTCATACAAAATGTTCAAAATTATTCATCGAACCCATTTTGGAATCCGAATTCTGCATACAATCAACGTATGCCCCAGCCTGTATACGCCACCGGTCCCCAGGTTCAGACCGACGATTGTCAGCGCACTGTTGCGTCATTGGTTGCGGTTCAATGTCATGGTCGCAACAATTGTGCGAACACCCAATTATCTGACATACGTCCTGCGATAATGGTTCAGTTATCACGTATGTCGAACGGCAACTATGCGACATCTTGTTCGGGCTATATTGACGGTGCATTTAACGATTACATTCGTCAAAACAAAAACACGACAACAACTTTGAATCCGAACGCCCAATTTCCGACGCCTCAGCAATTAAAAGAAACGGCATTGACCAATCGCAACACGCGCCAAGAAGTACCCGATTGGGAATCTGAACGTGCGGCGCGCATACAAGAATTGTCTGACATTGAATTTGAAATGGGTACGAACAGTGCGAATTTGACATCGGGCGATTTTCCGATGACATATGCAGATTTTTCTTTCAAAAAACGTGTTGAAAACGAAACGGCTGGTTACGCCCCATATAAAGACGCCAAGGCATATCATGGCATAAATATAGAATCACTTGAAACTTATGGAAAACGCCAAAACCAAGAAGAAGAAGCCGAACGCAAAGCGTTTTGCAAAGAACAGCTGAACAAAATCAAAGACAGCACTGATCTACCATCAAAAGAAATACAAGAAAGCTGTCCAGAAGAATTACAAGATTACTGTGATACATTAGATACGCCAGAAGAACGAATCCAAAAACTGGGTGGTTTTTGCAAAAACAAAGAAGACGAAGACAAAGAAAAATGCAATAAACTAATTAATGATATTAAAGATGGCAACAAAACAACTCTGGAACCAGATGAAAAAGAAAAATGTAAGGCAGAACTGAACAAATATTGCGAAGAGACTCCAACGGCCCCGGAATCAATATGCCCATCTGCAACCCCACCTACACAACCAGAAGAAGAAGAGGATGAAGAAGGTTCTTTCTATCTACTATTCCAACCGAACAAATCATCATTACAAAATGGCACCGAATATGGTTATAAATCCGATGAAATCGAACAGGAAGACGATTTCTTTAATACAAATTGCAGCGATAATAAGTACAATTGGTCCTTTAATCACAATGACGCCATCAGCAGTAAGTTAAAAGTACATGAATTAACAGAATACACGACTTCTGATGACGACGATGAAATATTTCTATCCAGTGATTCGATGGCAACCGCTGCTTATAAGCCCAAATTTCACGGAGTGTTGTCATATTATATAAACCGCTCTTCTCCACACGGAAAGCGAGCACACGAAGTCTTTACAAATACGCTTAAAAAAGCCAAGTTTCTAGCACAGAAAATCGCCACAGAACTAGAAGGAACGGCATGCTCTGGACTTAAGATATATGTTTTTACATACCCAAAAGTAGGTCAATACAAATCGACCGATAGCAGTCGAATTATAATAAAATCCGAACCATACGAAATAAAAAAAACTGAAAACTAAATGAAACATTTAATTACGATTTTTTCAATCCTTATTACGCTGTCTGCAAATGCGGACGCGGTTAAAACGCCATGTGCATCAGAAATATTGGCAAATGCGGTCGCAACTGTCGCCGACGGGATTGATCCTTTTGCCGAAGAAGCCGATGTTCAAACGCAAATTTATGCTGTGTTTGCAGACAAAGATATTTTATCAAATGTTCTTAAATGCCCAGAAATCGCACGCGCAAATGAAACCGATACTATTAAATTCACCCCAATTCAATACGAATTTCCAAATGGACGCGAAATTATCATAAATTACGAAACACAACCCAAAGTTATAAAACAAAAAATCGATTTGGCCGGCAAACGTCGCTTGCCCAGCGAAGACCCAAATCCACGTATCGGCGACATCAACGATGACGCAATGTGGACAAATACAAATCCTGCTTGGTACGCAATTATGATAACCCAAGCCGGCGCATTACGTAATTTTGTCGGACCAGATAAAAACAATACCGTATCATTGCAATACATTGTTGATAATATCGATTCTTTGTATCCAAACGGGGCAACAGATGGTGGGGCTTGCACCACACGCAGCCCCAAAGGGGTTGGACAAGGTTACGCAATCAATCGCGCCACAGAAATAACAACCGATAACCCGGATGATTACTACTATATCGCTGGCAATATTAATCTGGAATGGATTGGATATGCCGAATTGGCCGCCGAAGTTGTAATAACAATTGTCACTTGGGGCGGAGGGGCCGCCGCCATGGGCGTTTTAAAGGGCGCACGCGCAATGGCTGCTGCGCGCAAACTGTCCCCAATATTAAAAACACTGGAAAAAAGTGAAGATGTAAAAAAATACCTGTCTAAAACAGACGAATTAGCTAAATTAGCAGATGACATCGCCGATGCAAAAAAAGATGCAAACAAACTAAAACAACTAAAAAAACGACAAGAAACATTGGAAAACGACTTAAAAGCACTGGATAAAATCGACGATGTAAAAAATTACAAAGAAACGTCCAAGGCATTAGACGACATGTACGAACTGTTGGACAACATGGGTACACTGGACAAAAAGATTGGTAAAACTTATCAAAAAATGGGTGATCTGCGCAAGGCATATAACACCGCAAAAAAGACCCCAGCGGCCATGAAATATCGTCAGGCCATTATACAACAAAAACGTGCACAACAACAACTTGATAGCCTTAATGACGCATACAAAACATTAAAAGAAACAGGGCACTTGACGCCTGACACAAAGAAAATAAACAGTGTTATCGACGGGTTGGAATCACAAATCGCAAAAAAGCAATCTAAGCTGGGCAATAAAAAACTGTCAAAAAAAGCACGCAAACAACAGAACCAACAAATCCAAAACCTGCAAAAACAAATCAAAATCCAAGAAGCAAAAAAAGTACCAAAAAAATTGGGTGGCAAAGAACAAGAAAAAGCCCTTAAAGAACTGGAACGACAAATCAAAAAAAATGAAGATTTGTTAAAAGCAGCAATCGTTGAAATCGCAGCGCTGGAAACAGGCGAAGCAACAGCAAAACACATTGATGAATATAAAAAAGCATCTAAAGACTATTCCGATGTCGTCACTGTTGGCCAGGCTTTAAAGGCCGCAAAAACAGCACGACATATGAAACAACGCGGCAATGTTTTAACACGCGCAATCAGAAGCTCACGCATATTTCGCAGCGCAAAAGCTTTCAAAACCGCTTTTTCTGGTGGTGATAAAATCAACAAAGCCGCCAGAATGGGGCGTACAGGTTCATTAGCAGCAAAAACACGCGATTGGCTGTTCCACAGCACGTTGGCGGCGGCTGGTTCTTTGGCAAAATTCGAAGCCCAAACCGGCGCGTTGTATACGATTGTTAATTTTGCCGGCGATATGTTCGATTTTACCGATAACTCGACCAGCCAATTTACAAATAATATCGAATTTAAACCGTTATTGTTGCTGTCTGCCAGCGACATCGAAGGCCAAGAAGACGTTGTTAATTATGGTATGTGGTTAATGTGGGTTGGCGATTCAACCAGCGCCGCAGACGACGACGCCGCATTTTTAATGGCAAATGATTTTGCAGCTAAATTACACGAAGATTTAACCGAATACCAGAAAGATAAACCAGATCCTTGCAATGTCGATATATATGTCGTGCGACCAATACTGCGCAACCCTGGCGAAGAAGATGGACAAATTTATTATCTGATTATGAATGACATACCTTGGACAACCGCAGATTGAATAAAAACCAATTGTTTTTAAACTTTGTTTCGCATATAATACGAATATACAACAACCAAGGACACAAATATGAAAAAATTATTGCTTTCTGTTATTGTCGTATTATCAACTGTTTTTACCGCAAACGCATATCAGGTTATGTCGTCTAAACAATTGGGCAAAAACGATGCAAAAAATCAAAACGTTGTCGTAAAATGCACAACTGATACTGGTCGCACATCTAATCAAACATGCACATTGCGCAGATATGCAAAATGCACTGGCACCGGTTCCAATAAAAAATGCAGTGGTTGGCAACCTTGGCGCGATTTACGCAGCCCGAACAAAGAATATGCCAGCTGGCAATCCGCCGCATCGGCGTGCTGTCGCGACAAAGGATTAAGATAATAAAAAAAACGCCAAATGGCGTTTTTTATTTCATTACACCATCTGCAATTAACTTGGCTGCGCCACCACGCGATTTGCGCCATAAAACATCAGCGGATTTTAATTCTTTTATCATCTTGTCACGCTTTGACGGTATGGTTAATTGCTGGACAGAATCTAAAATGTTTTCTGGCGTCGCATCTGAACCTAAGTGTTCGGGAAATACACCTTGGTTTAATAAAATATTAACCAAAGACACCCAATTAACACGTACCAATCGACGACCAATCCACATTGTTATCGGATTCATCTTGTAAACAACAATCGTCGGTACGTGCATCATCGCCAATTCAGCCGTCACAGTGCCACTGGCCGCAATTGCAATATAAGTCTTGGTATAAATGTCATATCGCTGATTCGACGGAATCAATTTTGGTTTTACCGCCCAATCTTTTACCGCATCACTTATATAATCAGATGTCGTTTCAACAGTCGGTATAACAAAACGATACCCACGATACCCATTCCGCACCAGCATATCAACAACGTCACGCATCAATGGCAATAAACGTTTAACTTCACTAAGCCGACTGCCAGGAATCAAAGTAATTATTTTTTCGCTTGTTTCTTTTTGCGACCCAACAACATCGTCTAACAATTTGTCCGCAATCGGATGCCCAACCGCAACCGTTTCCAACCCGAATTTCGTAAAATAAGGAATTTCAAAGTCAAAAAACGCATACAATTTATCAAAAATCTTGGCGTATTTTTTCGCGCGCCCAGAACGCCACGCCCAAACTTGGGGCGCAACAACGTGATGAAAACGCAAACCGTTCGCAATCAGTCTTTGCCCATCATCCGATTTTCGCAACTTTTTTATAACGCTTTTTGCAAAGCCTGGCGAATCAATCGTCAAAACAACATCAGGCTTGTTTTCTAAAATTGCCGCAACTGTTTGATTTATTCTGTGTGTCAAAGTGCGCGCGTGGGCCAAAACTTCTATAATTCCCATAACCGACAAATCAGACATCGGAAATAACGACTTTAATCCAGCCGCCTGCATATTTTCGCCACCAATGCCAATAAATTCTGCGTCGTGCATTTCGGTCATTATACGACCGCCCAGAACATCACCAGAAACTTCGCCTGCGATTATAAAAATACGTTTTTTATTATTCTGCATTCTTGGATGTTCCAATGCCGCGCTTTGAACGATTTTCGATAAAGTCAATCGCATCCATCGCATATTTGTTATTTTTGACTTCTTTTCTGATTTTTGCCAAACGATCCGCAACAGTTCCTTCGTCAGAACGGAACACAGCAGAATACACAGTATGTATCGCATGCATATCTTCGTTTGTGAATCCATGACGCATCAACCCAACACGATTAATAGTACGATAAACCGCACGCGCGCCATCATAAATCGCATATGGCAAAACATCACTGCTGACACCAGACATACCACCAACAAACGCGTTACGACCGACACGCGCAAATTGCAAAACCATTACGCCGCCCGATAATATCGCAAAGTCTTCTACTTCTACGTGACCGGCAACCTGAACCAAATTAGACATAACAACACTGTTTCCAATTTTGCAATCGTGACCAATATGGGCATTAACCATAATCTGACAATCGTCACCAATCACAGTGCCATCGGATGCAGGCGTCCCAGAATGTATCGTCACGTATTCACGAATCTTGCAACGCTTGCCAATTCGCAAACCCGTCATTGTTGCTTCGTCTTGCCATTTTAAGTCCTGGCTCATCACGCCAAGAACGGCAAAAGGGTAAACAATTGAATCATCACCAATCGATGTTTTTCCATCAATAACAACATTCGAAATCAATTCAACACGATCGCCCAATACAACATTTGGGCCAACTATACAATAAGGACCAATTTTACAATCTGCGCCCAATTGTGCGCCTGCGTGAATAATTGCGGTTGGATGTATCGACATAATATACCTGCTTTATAATTTAAATTGTTAATAACAGGCAAATAATACCTTATACGGTGAAAAAATGGTATTAAATAAATATAACAAATTATAACAACCGCTTGAATTCTTGGCGAAAATTAATTTTTGAAGAATTCATCCAACACAATATCCCCAATCCTGATACAGCAGGCATAACAGTAATCACGCCAAAAATAATCCACACCAAAGCCAACAATTTGTTTCCAAAAGACATTTCCACAGAACCTGCATACCTGACAGATAACGCAAACATTAAAAAGAACAACACTAAATCACCTATAAATACAGGCACAGCTTCGGTTAAAAAGAACAGGGCACAACCCAATGCACACACAACACGCAATAACCACTTTAACTTGATAAAAACACTGTTTCGCAATTTTGCACCCGACTTTATATTAAACACCGCAACAGTTGCCGCCGAGACAATACCCAACAACAAAATCGCCCCCAAATGAAATACTGTCAAATTTCCCAATTGCCCAAACCTGAAAAATTCTGGTTGCATCAAAATCGCCGTTGTCACAGTCAATACAATCAATACAGAACCGCCAACTACACGCATACCAGTACGCGCAAATCGCCCCAAACCAACACCCACAATCAACGCGCCAATTTGCAACAAAGCCCCCCACCAAGTGCGCGCGTCGCACATACCCACGAAAACCAACACCGCAAACAAAATAAAAAATTGTCGCCACCCGAACTTTTCTAACTTTTTATCGCGCAAATGGGACGACACAAACAAAGATGTTAAAAATATAATCAAAGCTATCATCAAAGGCAATACAGACAAACTGTCACGCAGAACATTATAACTTCCACTGAATAAAACAACCCATACAAAAGTCAACCCAGCCACCCAAACAGAAGAATTCGCAATCAAATTCTGTTTGTCCCAACCGATTTTCGCCATAAATAAATTACCACACATCCAAACCATAAAAAACAGCGGCAAAGACAACAATGCAGACCATAAAAACGCAGGCGAAAACAACGCCATATTATTAAATGCACTTGCAGCACTTTGAACAACAAAAACATCATTTAACATAAACTTGCCTTTTATTTACGATGTATTATTATAAAAAGCAATGAGCATAAAACAAGAAATTTTTACTTTAATCGGCGGACGCGTAAAAATGCACCGCAGTTTTTACAACCCTACATCTGACGCAGTATGGCTGGCAGCCTTTGCACCACACAATGCCAAAAGCGTGCTGGACGTTGGCATTGGCACAGGTGGCGTAGCACTGTGTTTGCAAAAACATATCCCCGATGCAAAAATTACAGGCATTGACACATCGGCAGAAATGCTGGACATATGCCAACAAAACGCAAAATTAAATGGTGTAAATTTAAAACTTATCAACACCGACATAAACGTATGGCGCACATCTGACACATTTGATTTGGTTATAACAAATCCACCGTACTTTAATGGCACACCTGCACAACATAACGCTCACCACAACACAAATCTAAGCAATTGGATAACACGTTGCATCGCACGCGTACGTCCAATGGGAACATTTTGTATAATCACAGACGCCGCCACAACGGCAAAAACAATCGCGGAAATGTCTAAAAAATTGGGCGACATAAATATTTTCCCTTTATTTGGCGCAAAAGATTGTGCCGAACGCGTTTTAATATCGGGTCGCCTTGGTACAAACGGCATCAGCATCATTCATCGTGGATTGCCCATGAATTACGAGCCTGTTTTACGTGACGGCTTGACTATTGCAGATGCGTTGTCTAGAATATCCCAGAAATGATAAACTTTATAACACGTTATTTTACATCATTATGGGCGTTTGTGACATCGCCTTTTCGTGCTGTATGGCGATTGATTGTACGTTTTTTTCCACCGCGTCAATTCACAGTTATGGACACGCCGCGTGGCAACGTATATTCTTTTGAACAAAGCAGTTTTTGGCGTTTTACGCGTTTTGTTGGCAAAATTGGTTTAGTGTTATGGGCTTCTTGGTCGACATACGTATTTGTATACCATCGTCCACTGTTGCAAAAACGTACCCAGCAACTTGAAATCGCGCGTGACAGTCACGCCAGACATATGACTGATTTGCAAACATATTTATCTAAATACACATCATTGGCACGCGATTTGAACATAATTGATGACAAAATTCTGAACGCAAAAGACACATCAGATTCCGACAAAGAAAAACTGATGAACAGCCGCAGCAAAACATGGGGCGAACTGGACTTTTTACGCACCCGTATCACAGAAATGCTGAAAGACGAAGATTATGCCCCAGAATACACAAAAATATCTGAAATGGCTGCCGAATACGAACTGACACGCGCCGAAAATGACAGTCTGAAAAAGCAAAACACGCAATTATTAGAATCTATGGCTATAATGGCCGAAGCAGACAATATAATCGTCGACACAGTAAGCACATTAACAAAAGAAAATTCAGAAAATTTACAAAAACAGATAAAAAATATAAACAGCACATTGCTTGCGCTGGGCGTGACCGAAAAAACACTTATAAAAAACGCAAATAAATATTCCAGTCCTTTGGTTGGCTCTGCATTTACACCTGTTAAATTTGACAAAAAACTTGATGACAAATACCAAAAGTTGGCTGACGGTCTGGAACGCTGGAACGGATTGCGTCGTTTAAACAGTATATTGCCACTGGGCAAGCCTGTAAAATCACGAATAACTTCCAATTATGGCGTGCGCAACGACCCATTTACAGGCAAACCCAAAAAGCACCGCGGCATTGATTTTTCAGGCAAGATTGGTACGGAACTTATGGCTGTTGCGCCAGGTCGCGTAATTTCGGCTGGCGATCGTGTTGGATACGGTATAACCGTTGAAATTGACCATGGGCTTGGGTTTACGACATTGTACGCCCATTTGTCACAAATCAAGGTATCACGTGGCGACTGGGTTCGACCTGGGACTGTTATTGGTCTGGCTGGTTCATCGGGCAGATCAACTGGCCCACACTTACATTATGAAATCAGATACAAAGGGTCACCATTTGATCCAACCAAGTTTGTAAAAGGGGAACAATAAAATGCTGGCATTTACAAATTCAACGGAAAAACAATCTCCGACAGTTATCGGGGCAGGGTGTAAATTAACAGGTGATATAAAAACAGATCACACCGTACAAATCCATGGCGAAGTATTCGGCAACATAACTGCCGAAGTGGTTGTTATCGGGCGTGGCGGCGTTGTTATTGGCGATGTGTCTGCACCTGCATTATTTTTACATGGCACGTTGGACGGTTCTGCAACCGTAAACACGGCGAACATCTTTAATGCTGCAAAAATGACAGGGACGCTTTCATATAACACATTAAACATTACTGGGAACACCGGATTGGAATGCAAACTGACAAAAAGAAAGGATAAAGGAAAATGAGCAAAATTTACATCGCGGCCGATCATCGTGGGGTCGGTTTAAAATTATACTTAATAGAAATGTTGGCTGCTGCTGGATACAATGTTGTAAACTTGGGCGTTGACGACCCCAATGTATCTGTTGACTATCCTGACATTGCCGCAACATTAGCTGATGCAATGAAAGACGACAACAAATCACGCGGCATTATCATATGTGGTACGGGCGCTGGCGTAATGATTGCCGCAAACAGATACAAGCACATACGCGCATCTCGTTGCAACACACCGAACCAGGCACGCGATGACCGTTTTCACGACGACATAAATGTATTGGCGCTGGCCGCTGATGACATTGATATAGAAGTTGCGTTTCTATGCGCACAAACAT
>JAZNGD010000011.1:0-3304 GCA_045576255.1 Candidatus Enterousia sp. | reverse complement strand
TATGCGCACAAACATTCTTGGAAAGTCCATTTGACGACTGCGAACGCCGCATCCGCAGAATTGAAAAAATATCATAAAAAAATCCCCAAATTGGGGATTTTTATTTTAATTTTTTTGTCCATTCATTATCTGGAAAATTCAACTTTAACATTTCTGCGTATCCATCAGCCTGTTCCGGCAGGCCAATCGCGGTATAACATTCTGTTAAGCGATACATCGCTTCGGCCGTCATAACAGTTTCTTGGGCATCGGTCACGACAGACTGTAAACGGTTTATTGCGCTGGTCCAATTTTCTTTTTTCATATCATTACGTGCAGAATACATTACTTTCCCAGCAATATAATTTTTCAAAATACGAATTTTATTTTCTGCGTTTTTTGCGTATGGGCTGTTTGGGAAACGCTGAACCAGACTTTGGAATTGCTGCAACGCATATGCCGACATACCTGGCTCACGACGAACATCGCTTACCTGACGATAATAGCACATACCGCGCAAATACATCATATAAGCCGCATCTTTGTGTCCAGGATGAAATCGCATAAATCTATCAACGGCCAAAATTGCACCAGCGAAATCTTTGTCCATATATTGCGAATATGCCGCCATAACCAGCGCATCTGCCGCCCACGTACTTGCAGGATATTGTGTTTCTGCCTTTAAAAATTCGACGGCAGCTTCTTCATAATTTTTATCGTTAAATTCGGCATATGCGCCCCGATAAATATCGACCAACGGCTGTTCAGCAACGATTTCATTGTCCCCCCCAGCGCACCCGGCCAACATTCCAATTGCACCAAACAATATAAAAAGTTTTTTCATAATTGATATTCCTATCTTGATTTTCTTTTACGATAAGCAGTATAATCTAAACTATGAAGCTTGGCAAACACATTTTCGGCGTTGGCGCAATGACTGGTATCAGCCGCATATTCGGATTTATTCGCGATATGTTAATTGCGCGCGTTCTGGGGGCAGGGCGTATGTCAGATATATTTCTGGCTGCATTTAAATTACCGAATTTATTTCGTGACCTGCTGGGCGAAGGCGCACTGTCTGCAATATTTATTCCTATGTATACAGACAATAAACAAGATGAAAACTTTGCCCGTAATGTTTTTTCTTGGTTAATGGTCGGGCTGTTGGGCATAACAATTATATTTGAAATACTGATGCCGTTGATTGTATGGGGATTGGCACCTGGGTTTGATGCAACACCTGGCAAACTGGAAATGACTGTTATCATATCGCGCATAATGTTTGTGTACGTAATTTTCATATGTGGCGCAGCATTTTTATCTGCGATTCTTAATGCGTTTTCAAAATTTCTGTTGGCTGCGTTTATGCCAGTGTTGTTAAACATAATGTTAATATGCGCTTTACTGTTTGCGATGGCCTTTGGCAGCACACACATATTATATTTGATGGCTGGCACAGTTGTATTATCTGGAATAATTCAATTTGGGGTTTTATGGTCACGCATTAAACGGCATCATTTTGGTCTGTATCTTATCAAACCCCGATGGACACCAAAAATCAAAGATTTGTTTAAACGCTTGGGGGTCAGCATTATCGGCAACGGCTTTTATCAAATAACCATCATTATCGGGACATTGGTTGCCAGTTTTCAAAGTGGCGCCGTATCATGGTTGTATTATTCAGACAGAATTATCCAGCTTCCATTTGCAATGATTGGTCTGGCGGTTGGTACTGTTTTAATATCATCTATATCAAACGCGCTGTCAAACAACAATATGCGCAGCGTTTATATTCAACAAAATTCATCTTTACGTCGTTCAATGATGCTGATATTGCCATGTGTTGCTGGGTTATTTGTATTGGCTGCACCTATTATTAAATACTTGTTTGAATATGGCGCATGGACTGCTGAATCTACCCAGGCTGTTGCGACGGCCATTATGATTCAAGTATTTGTATTACCTGCAATGCTAATCAGCCAAATATACAGCAAAACATTATACGCATCCCAAGACGTAAAGACCCCTGTTAAAACCAGCATAATTTCACTAAGTATTGCAGGTGTTCTTTATCTGACGCTGTTTCCGTTTGTTGGATATTTGGCAATCCCAATCGGCATTGTTATAAGTGGATACGCAAAAAATTATCTTTTGGCGCGCGCCTGCCAGAAACGAAATTTGATACGATACGAACGCCGCACAATTCGTGCTATATTTGCATTCAGCGTTTGGGCGGCAGTACTTGGTCTGGGATTAAAACAAGTCGAAATCACCAGCATATTTGTATTAGGTCTTGCCATCGTATGCTATGGGATTTTATATCTTCCAATTGCATATTTAATAGACAAGCGAATACAAAAATAAATTTGTAAATGGGACTTTTTTATGATAAAATACAATCATAATAATGAATGTAAGGAGTCCTAAATTATGAAAAAACTTATATCTTTGGCGGCATTAACCGCAATATTATCTGGCTGTGCTGATTTAAGCACAACTGGCAGCAGCACCAATTACGGCGCAGATGGGTTTGGCGAAGAAACCTTGATGACAGCCAACACAACCGAAACACTTAATGACACATATCTGTTGGCGGCCGCCCCAAAATATCACATTGGTTCCGCATACAAGGTTGACGACGTTCAATACATTCCTGTTGAAGATATGACATATAATCAAACAGGTATCGCTGGCGTTGTTCCTGCGGAATTAGACGGCGCAAAAACCAGCAACGGCGAAACATTCAATGTATCACAAATGGTCGCAACCAGCAAAACATTACCATTGCCAACAATTGCACGCGTCACAAATCTGGATAACGGTCAATCTGTTGTTGTCCGCGTAAACAATCGTGGTCCATTTGTTAACACTCGCCTGATGGACTTGTCCCCAGCGGCCGCACAAAAAATCGGTCTGAACGGGCAGGGCAAAGTACAAATCCAAGTTATGGAACAAGAATCAACAATTGTCAAAAACGCGACTTTGGGCACAACGACCACAACCGCTTCCGAAACA
Organism: Candidatus Enterousia sp.; assembly: GCA_045576255.1. Classification (GTDB taxonomy): domain Bacteria; phylum Pseudomonadota; class Alphaproteobacteria; order Rs-D84; family Rs-D84; genus Enterousia. The sequence continues at coordinate 310 of JAZNGD010000011.1, read as the reverse complement.
GTTGTTTCTGAACAACCTGTCGCAACGCCTGCAACACCTGTATCTGGTCCATACAGCATTCAATTGGCTGCATTTTACGCCCAGGACAGCGCAGATTCGTTGGCAAACCGTATGAAACAATATGGCGACACCATCGTTGTTAACGAAAGCGATATGTTCAAAGTTCGCATTATCAACTTGGATGCCGCCAAAGCTCGCAGCATAATCGACACACTGCGTGCGAACGAAGGTATGGCCCCAGGATTATTAAAAGACGGTCGTTGGGTCAACGCAGACAGCATTTAAAAAAATCCCCGTTTGGGGATTTTTT
>JAZNGD010000010.1:0-13620 GCA_045576255.1 Candidatus Enterousia sp. | reverse complement strand
TGTTTCGGTAAAATACAACCCACGTTTAGATTGTTCGCAATCGATATTATCTGCACATACGCGATAAATCTCTGTCCAACCAGCCCCATCAATACCAGTTTGTGAATCGTTTAAAATCTTTTCTGCTGTTGCCAAATTAGGGCACAACCAAACCTTTGTATCAAAAGGCCACCATTGTTCACCACGAACATATTCGTGTTTTTTATTTCCTAACATATACGCAGTCAAATGATTAAAATGCATTTTATTATTCCTTGAATTTATTCACATTTTACCAACCATACGTCATAATCTGCATGTTGCATTGGTTTTTTACCAGGTTCATTTCGGTCCATCCAATTACTAAATACGCGACCAGCATCTGTATCGTTGATTTCAACAAAGGCCCAAAAGTTTTCAGCATCAAACGGATCAGATTGCTTACACGAACGAACAACGATATTCAGTTTTTCAAATTTAAAACTTTGGTTCAGCGCGACCTTGTGTTCAGAAACTTTGCCGGCATCTTTATTAAGCACACGAAACACAGCGGTATTTTTTTCGACGTATGCACTTGCCACAGTGGGCAGGGCGCAAAACAACAAAGATAACAACGTTTTTTTCATCTTGTTATATGATAATACCCGAAACACAGTATGTCAATTTACAAAGACAAATAAAAATCCCACTTTCGTGGGATTAATATTATTTGTTTGCTGCTTTTTCTGCAGAAGTCGCTGCCAAATCTTCGACGATACGCGCTTTTTTGCCAGACAACCCACGCAAGAAGAACAGTTTTGCACGACGTACTTTACCAATACGAACTTTTTCAATCTTTTCGATTGCAGGGCTGTACAATGGGAACTTGCGTTCTACGCCCACACCGTATGATTCACGACGTACTGTAAAGGATGCATTATTCCCCATACCGCCATCACGTGCGATAACAACACCTTCAAAAACTTGGACGCGGAATTTGTCGCCATCTTTAATTTTGACGTGAACTTTTACAGTGTCCCCAGCTTTAAAGTTTGGGATTTTTTTGTCGCCCATCATTTTTGCAACTTGGGCAGCTTCGATTTTTTTAATAATGCTCATTTTTCATTTTCCTTTATTAAGTCCGGCCGACGTTGTTTTGTTATGTCGACCGATTGTTGTTTCCGCCACCGTTCGATATTGCCATGGTGACCGGACAGCAGGACTTCTGGGACACTTTGTCCACGCCATACTGACGGACGGGTGTATAATGGCCATTCCAACCCACCGATTTCGAAACTTTCGTTTTGTGTGGTATCATCACCACCATGAACCACATTATCCAACAGACGAACGCAACTGTCAACAAAAACCTGGGCTGCGATTTCACCGCCTGACAGTATATAATCGCCGATAGATAATTCCATTATATCATAATTTTCTAAAATTCTTTCATCGATTCCTTCGTATCTGCCGCAAAGCAGGGTGTATGTTGCGTCTTGGTCTGCGATAAAATTGCGTACAATTTTTTGGTTCAACGTTTTGCCACGCGGCGAAAAGTATATAATTTTCCCTGGTTTTTCTATTGAATCCAACGCGTCGCCTAACACATCGGGGCGCATAACCATACCTGCACCACCGCCGAACTGTGTGTCATCAACGCTGCCATAGTTATTGATTGCGAAATCACGAATATTGATTACAGAATACGACCAAATACCACGTTCCAAAGCACGACCAACAACGCCGCCCGACAGGGTGCCTGGGAACATTTCTGGAAAAATGGTCAATATATTAAAATGCATTTGTTGTTTTTTATCTTGCTATCTTGTTTTTTGATTCAAGATTCTTACAGTCGTATCTTCTGCCTTTGTGTCTTTTGTCTTTTTTCGTTCTGCGATTCTTTTAAGACCACATTGACCACAAATATACGAAGCCGCACGATAACAAAATAAAAGCTCATCAGCTGCGACTTTTTTATCTGATTTTTTGCTGCTAATTTCAATGATTTTTGAATTTTTTGGCGAAACATTTACACAAAACATATCAGAATGTGCTGCCAACCATTTGCGCAAAACGCAATCGTTCTTACTTACTGCGCAGTGTATATATAAAACATTCAAATTTTTGTCCAGTTTACTGCTTACAATCATTACTAAACCCCCAAATATATACGTTTATTTTCTTTATCAACATTTGCGCCGACAAAGGACACCATTTTACCATTATCTAATTCGATTATGTCACCAGCGCCATAGTTTTGAAATCCGTCCACTGTGCCGATTTTTTGTTGGTTACGAAACACATCAAAGCCGATTAAATCCGCCTGATAAAATTCATCTGTCCCAAGGTCGGGCAGGGCATCACGACTGATAAACAATTCTGTCCCACGCAGACTTTCTGCCATATTTCTGTCATCAACGCCACGTATTTTTGCGATTACCACATTTGAATTTGGCACAGCTCGCACAAATTTAAAATCATCACCCTTAAAATTCGCGCTTTGTATTTCAAAGTTTTTAAAATCTGTTGTTTTTTCGGCAAAAGATTGTACGCGCACCTCGCCCCGAATTCCCTGGGGTGCAACTATTTTACCGACCAAGATTTTTTTTGTTTCCGTCATATTATTTTTGTTTTATAAATTGGCGCGCCATAATATTTGTATACCGAATAAATCGTTCACAGTCTGCCTGTTCCCTTAGACTTAAAGGACAACCGACAAAGCTTTCATCCGATACAATAAACGTCCAGTTCAAGCGATTTTCAGCAGCATATTCAACCGCATCTTCCCAACGCTTAAAACGATCTTCTTTTTTCTGACAAAAATCACCATCATATGGGCATGTTTTAAACATTTTATAACCTTTTGCAATAATGCAACTGCACAGATTTATTTCTGTGCAGTGCATAAGAACAAAAATTATTCAGCAACAGCTTCTGCTGTTGTTTCTTCTGCTGGTGCAGCAGTTTCGGCTTCTGCAGCAGCCTTGGCAGCAGCTTCGGCTGCAGCTTTTTCTTCTGCAATTTTAGCCAATTTATCAGCCTTGTCTTTGATTTTCATCAAAGTTTTTTCGGACTGCAAATGCTTTTTTGTCTGAACTGGAATTGCTTTTGCTTTTACCAAACCAGCGTTTGCCAAGAATTTATATACGCGATCAGAAGCCTGTGCGCCTTTTGCCAACCACGCTTTGATTTCATCAATTTTCAAAACGACGCGTTTGTCGCTGTCTTTTGCTTGCATTGGGTCATATTTACCAACGACTTCCAAGACATTACCTGAATTACGTGCGTTGCGTGAATCTGTCACAACGATGTGATAGTATGGACGTTTTTTTGCACCATGACGTGCCAAACGAATAACAGTTGCCATAATTTTTGCTCCTTAGATTTTTTACTGTTTTGTTCCACAAAGAAAACCGACATCAAGAGCGAACACTCGCCGGTTGATGTACCACACGCATACTGCGAACTGGTTTTATAACGATGGCAATCTTTGGGATTTGCCCGATGATTATACTTGAAATTTAACAAAAATCAAGAAAAACTTTACCCCCACACAAATCGTTCAAACTTTGCTGTATTCTGCAAATACACCTGCGCCACCAGAAAAAATGCTTTTTATTGAATCTATATTGGACAAGTTGACAACAAATTTATTTGCGTTTCCAGATAATTTTTGTGAATTCAACAACTTGTTATTTTTTAATATATTGGTGACAGACGAAGCCGTTTTTTGCATTTTGGAACCGATTTCCCAATCTCGCTGTAGCGCCAGCGAAAGCGGATGGTGCGGGCGAAGGGAATCGAACCCTCGTCTTCAGCTTGGGAAGCTGACGTGCTGCCATTATACCACGCCCGCAATTTGTGCGTATATTATACAAATAATCTTTACCAATGTCCAGAACAAAGGAATAAAAAATAGTGCCTTGAACGCACTATCTTTTTTTGCAGTTTCCAAAACGTTCTGCTTTCCACGCATTAAACTTGGAAATTTTCTTCTTTTTGCGCTTCTTTTTCTTTTGTTTCTTTGCTTTGGGAACTTCCAATTTAATTTCAGCGGTTATTTGATAATTTATCGTAAACAATTCTTCAAAAAATTGATTTCCCTTTGACACATTGCAATCAGCGTGCATAGGAACCATATTAGATAAATCATTACTGCCGCCACGACTGGCTGGTCGAATATGATCCCACGTAAAATCTTTGATTGTCGTAATAGGCTGATTACAAACGGGACAAACAGGATATTGACCACAACCGATTAATACAGCATACAACTGTTTTACATGCTTTCTGGTCATAGACCCAACACAACCGTTTAATGCGATTAATAAATCTTTTATATCTTCTGGCTTCATAATTCTTTACTTTTTATTTACTGGTATTTGCAAGGTTTGTTTTGGAAATATTAAATCTGGGTTTTTAATATTGTTTTTTTCTGCGATAATGCTGAACAAAACACCACGACGCATAAAATTGCGCGCGATAATCCACAAACAATCACCACGACGAACGGTGTAATAAGTATCATCATCGCCTGTCATTTCTGGCATTATAAACTTGTGCAAAACGTGTCCGACAGTACGCCCATCGCCATCGTGCATACGTACAACCAATTCATATTCTTTGCCGCTTTCCAGTTCGCCAACATCAGCCCCAAAACCGAAATGTTTATAATCAGAAACGCGCGCGAACCCAACGTATTCGCCATTTAAAGTTAAAGATACACGCAATCTGGGCAAACCATCACCTGTCACAACAATACGACCAGAATCCAAATAATCGATTTTAGAAACGTTCAAATCATTATCCTGCAACAAAGATGGCGCTTGCAGTAAAGTACTGCCGTTTTTGGTCACCAACAAAGAAACAGAATTTTCAGCGCCGTATTCAGAAACGTATAAAAAAACACTTTCTGCTGATTTAACTTCTGGATCTGTTCCGACCAAGACAATTGTATAATTTCCTGGTTTCCAAGCATTTTTAGGACTGTAAACAAATTCGCCGTCATTATTTGTTATTTCTGTTGCGACCACACGTCCATTTACCATAACGGAAACGCTTTTATTTGGCAACCAACGACCAGCAACAATAACATCGCCATCTTTATCAATTCGAACAATATCAAATTCAGGCACGATTATTTCTTTTTTTTGAACGGCAGATACTTGCACAGGCGCATCAGGCACTAAAATAATGCTGGATGGGCGACTGACACGAACAAAAGCAACCCAAATTGCGATAAAAATTACCACAAAAGCACACAAAATAGGGAACCAATACCCCAACAAGCCCGTATGGTTTTTATTTTTTGTTTCGTTTTTTTCTTTATCTTTTTCTTGTTCAGATGGATTTTTCGAAAAAACATTCAATTTTTTCAAAAAGTTGCGCGTATAAGTACGACGATTTTCCAACCAATCATTTTGTTGCGCGATTGCGCTGTCAATCAGGTCGTCTGTTGAACGTTTTGTGCTGCCCATATTTGCCTTGTTATTCTTAGCCATTTAAAATCTCCAATTAACAGTGGACAAATTATTGCAAATAATATTTCTTTGTCAATTTATTTATGATATAATCAGGTCAGAAAACCAAGGAAAGGATATGAAAAAAATAGGAATTATGACAACTGGTGGCGATTGCAGTGGACTTAACACCGCAATTCAACGAATTATTCGTGGTGCGACGCTTCGCAAATGGGCTGTTTACGGTATTCTGGATGGCACAGACGGCCTGTGTGTGACGCCACCTGCGATAATAAAATTAAACGATATGATGTTACCTATTGAAAACGCACGTCTTGCTGGCAGCTTTTTACACAACGGTCATGCAAACGCATTAAATTTTGAAACCGCGATTGAACGCGGCAAGATTTCTGCTTTCAATAAACAGTTGCGCAAATCATTAAAAGATTTAAATTTGGATGCACTTATTTTAATCGGCGGCAATGGCAGTTTATCATTGGCCTGGGCCAATCGCGACATTTATCGTGATTTACAGTTAATATGTATACCAAAAACTATTGATATGGACATTCCGCTGACAGAACGCACCATCGGTTTTGATACCGCAGTACAACAATTAACATCTTATTGCGATCAATTGATGTTGACCGCGCGCAGTCATCATCGTTGGTTTGTTGTTCAAAGTATGGGACGAGATTGTGGAAATTTGGCTTTGTATTCGGGTGTTGCATCTGGGGCAGCGGCAATTTTAATACCAGAAATTAAATTTGACGTTGACGATTTAGTAAAACACATCAAAAATCAACCAAACGATTATGGAATCGTTATCGTATCCGAAGGTATAACATTGCGCGGTCATTCTGGGAAACCTGCGGATATGATTTCCAGAAAGCTAACCGCCGCCGGTATACAAAACCGCACTGCATACCCTGAACACACACAAAGGGCAGGTGACACAACTGCGGCTGACAGATTATTGGCAACACGTTTTGCAGATTGTGCTTTACACGCGATTGAAAACGGCGAAACAAATGTTATGACAGCCTTGATTGACAACGAATGTAAAACGGTATCATTGGCAGACTTTGTCGCATCGGGTGAAATTGTTCGCGATCCAAAAATCCCAGATTTAATGACATCAAACGCATATGTATCTGCGGACAATCCATTACTGGATGTCGCACACGATATGGGAATATATATTGGTAAATCAAAATAAAAAAAAACCGCCAATTTGGCGGTTTTTATTCGAAAGAAATTTATTATTTCTTTGCAGCAGTAGCAGGCATTGCAGCAGCTTTTGCTTTTTCGTCTTCTTCCATTGGCATTTTACCGCCGATAATAGCATACGCCAATTCAGCTTGGTGCAAGCCCAATTCGATACCTGCTGGCAAAACCAAGTCAGAACCATGAACTACATCACCGATTGTCAAATCTGCCAAATCGATTACGATTTTTTCTGGCATAACGTCGACCAAGCCACGCAAAGCAACTTTACGTACAGCAAAGTTCAATGTGCCGCCCAATTTCAAGCCTTTGGATATTTCTGTGTTGATAACTTCGACAGGAACAACGACATTTACAGGCTTTTTAACATCGATACGTTTAAAATCGACGTGGATTGGCGCATCAGACACAGGATGATATTGGATATCCATCAACATTGCATCTTCTGTACCTTCGGATGTCTTGATTTGGAATAATTTTGTCCGCAAACTTGGTGTATTCAACAACATACCAAATTCGCGCCCGTTCAATTCAATTGCAACAGGAGCTTTCTTTTCCCCATAAACAACAGCAGGGATATTTTTGTTATTGCGGATGCTGCGTGCGGCCCCCTTGCCAGCAACGTTGCGAATTTCTGCATTAATATTAATTGCCATTTTTTATCCTTTTATAGCATTATGTTAATTTTACACAGCCTCCAAGGGTGCTGTGCGGGGCATATTATTACTTAAAAACTTTGAAAAATCAAGGGATTTATTAACCGATTTTTTCCAAAATAAAAAATCTGGCACGTCCGTATGTTTTATCGCGCAAAATTCGCCATTTTTTTTCATTGGGCAAAACAACATTATAAACTTCTTGTTCCCACACCAAAACAGCACCTTTTTTTGCACATTTTTCAAACTGTCGAACAAAAGCGACCCCCAAATCTGCATCTTTATACGGTGGGTCTAAAAAAACCAAATCGGCATCTGTGCCATATTTTGACACAGCCGCCACTGCATCAATCTGCGCGACAACAGCCCGCGCCCCTTCATTTAAAACAGACAAATTTTTACGCGTAGAAGCAACAGAACTGGGTGCAACATCTGAAAACAAGACACGCGCATTTGGGTATCTTGACAGACATTCCAACCCGAACGCGCCACTGCCAGAAAATGCATCCCATATCATCATATCGGCATTATTGTTCAGTATTCCCGATTCCAGCATATTAAAAATTGCGATTCTTGCGCGATTTTGCGTTGGTCGTGCATCAGGCGGCAAACTAAGCTTGCGCCCACGATACGTTCCAGAAATGATTTGCAATTTAGAATCCATACTGTAAAGTATAAAGTATGAAATTTATGAATCAAGCTATTGTTTCTGCAAAACGCGCTTTTGCTCATGACGATGTGCCGATTGGCGCAGTTATTGTTCGTGACGGCAAAATTATCGCGCGCGGCGAAAACCAAGTCCAATTGCACAAAAACCCAACATTACACGCTGAAATTGTTGCGATTAACCGGGCTTGCAAAAAGCTTGGGACAAAATTCTTGGACGATTGTGACATATACGTATCACTTGAACCATGCGCGATGTGTGCGACCGCCATATCGTTTGCCAGGATTAACACAATATATTTTGCAGCCACAGATGAAAAAGGCGGTGGCATTACGTCAAATGCGCGTATATTTGAAACAGACAAACATTTATGGCGGCCTAAAATTATAGAAATGCCCGAATACGCCCCAGAATCTGCGCAGTTATTAAAACAATTTTTTGCATTACGCAGAAAAAAATAAAACCGGCAAACGCCGGTTTGTTTATATCAAACTGTGCCCAGACATTTCGGCAGGCTGTGGAATCTTCAAGATTTTCAACACAGTTGGCGCAATATCTGCCAATCCGCCATCTGACACAGATTTAACATCACCCCCAACAACGATGAAGTTCACCGGGTTTGTTGTATGTGCGGTCCACGCAACCCCATCTTTCATCATTTGTTCTGCATTTCCATGATCTGCCGTAATCAAGACCATTCCGCCAATTTCCAATACTGCTGGAACAATTCGTTTTAATTGCGCATCTAATGTTTCCATTGCATTGATTGCGGCTTTCATATTTCCGGTATGTCCAACCATATCACCATTAGCATAGTTTAATATAACAACATCAAACTGATTCAACAATGGCAGCAACGCATCTGTAATTTCAACGGCCGACATTTCAGGCTTTAAATCGAAAGTTGCGACATCAGGCGAAGGAATCAAGACTTTCTTTTCTCCATCAAAATCAATATTCCGTTCTGCATCAAAGAAATAAGTGACATGATTATATTTTTCTGTTTCTGCGATACGCAATTGCGACAAGCCGTTTTGCGCCAACACATCCCCCAGTGTATTAATAATTTGTTCATCTGGCAACAGTGCAGGGCACAATTCATTCAAGCCTTCGCCATATTGCGAAAAGCACAATATTTCTGCGCCAGTTTTTACAATTTCGCGCATTATTTGTCTGGCGCGATCGCTGCGATAATTACCGAATATAAAGCCGTCATTATTTGTAATTTTAACATCGCCATTAATTACGGTTGGCTTGATAAATTCATCTGTTTCGCCGCGCGCATAAGCATCATTAATTGCAGCATCAATATTTTCGGCATAATAATCAGCCGTTGCGTTTGCAATTGCGTCAAAGGCCAAAGCAGTCCGACTGTGGTTATTGTTTCTGTCCATTGCATAATACCGCCCGGACAAAGAAGCAAATTTTGCCTGGCCGTTTTTCAACCAAGAATCCAGTTCTTTTTTTATCAAATCAATATATTTTTGCGCAGACTGGGGCGGTGTGTCGCGTCCATCTGCGATAAAATGCAAAAACACTTTCAGTCCGGCATCCAAGACATATTTTGCGATAACCAAAATATCATTTACATCGGCATGGACACGTCCATCAGACATCAGTCCTGCTATATGTACGACCCCATTATTCTTTTTCACATTTTCTATAAAGGTTTGCAATTGTTTATTTTCGTTCCAATTTGCCAACTGAAACCTGCGCAAGAATTGATTTACAATGCGTCCTGCGCCGATTGGGATATGTCCAACTTCTGAATTTCCCATAACCCCATCTGGCAATCCGACTGCATTTCCACTTGCGTTTAATTTTGAACAGGGATATTTGGTAACAAGTTCATTTAAAAACGGCATTTTCGCCTGATTTACTGCATTATAATCTGTATTTTGCCCGATACCTACGCCATCTAAAATACACAACACCAACGGTTTTTTCATTTTACTTTCCTTGCTTGTCATAAATTCACACGAACACAATTTTATCACAACTGTTTTTTAATTGCAAAATCAAAAGAAAAAATGTATACAGATTATTTGACGACGCAACATCAGGAGGAAGATATGAATAACAAACACACAACAACAAATTCTATTGATGAACATATTGGTCAACGTGTTCAGCTTCGCCGAATAATGATGGGTATGTCACAAAAAGATTTGGCATCGATGTGCGACATTACATTTCAACAGATACAAAAATACGAAAACGCAGGCAATCGCATATCTGCATCAAGGCTATTTAAATTAAGCGTTGCATTACAAACGCCTGTATCATTTTTCTTTTCTGGATTACCTGGGCATATTGATCACGAATTACGCAACGGCCGTATGCCACGCACCAGCGTTCACGATCAATTAGAAGACGATCCATTATCCAACAATGAATCATTACAGTTAATAAACTTATATTGGAAATTGCCGACTGACGCCCAACGCGAAATCGTAATGAAAATGCTGAAAGCGCTGAATGGCCAATAAAAAAAGCACCCGCATACGGGTGTTTTTTTTATTTTTGTGGTGGGGATAGTGGGACTCGAACCCACACGGTCGCAATGACCAAAGGATTTTAAGTCCTCAGCGTCTACCATTCCGCCATATCCCCAAGGACCCCAACACAAAAACTTGGTGGAGCTGATGGGACTCAAACCCACGACCTCTACGATGCGAACGTAGCGCTCTATCAACTGAGCTACAACCCCAAAACTGGTGGGCGTAAGAAGACTTGAACTTCCAAGGTATTGCTACCACTAGTACCTGAAACTAGCGCGTCTACCAATTCCGCCATACGCCCATCAAAGTCAAAGGATATTAACCCAAAACCGACATAAATGCAACAAGAAAATTCACAAAAAAATCTGTCGCCCAGACAGATTATTTGCTTGCGCAAAAAACCCAAAATTTGCTAAAATTTTCATCAGAGATGAAGAAACTTCTGTTTTTTGTTCTTAATATATTGATTTGTGTCGGTTTTTGCGACGCTGCCGTTCGTGATGGTTCGGCTGTTTCGCGTACAAAATCCGACAAATCTGTTTCACAGACTCAATCGCGCATTTCCACCGCCCAAAAACGTGTATCTTCGCGTTCTGTGGTTATACCTTCACGTGTCCCCAACAGTGCCAAGCGTTCTGCATCGCCCCGATTGTCTGACACTAACGGGCGTGTTGCTGCGTCTGTGACGACACGTCCATCGACTGTATCGGCGCGTTCTTCTGTGGCTGCGCCATCAAAAAAAGCATCTGTGACTGCCCGGGCAACAACAAATACGACATCAATATCTGGCACCAAGACTGGCGCAGAATACGAACAATGCAAAAAAACATATTTTTCATGTATGGACCAATTTTGCACCCTTAAAAACGACAGTTATCGTCGTTGTTCGTGCAACGATCGCGTGTTTGATTTAATAAATCAGCGCAAAACATTGGAAGAAGCAAACGAAAAACTGACTGTATTCACAGAAAATTTGGACGTCGTCGGTATGACCGCAGCCCAAGCGACCGCGATGCGCACTGCATCCGAAGGCGAAGACGCATTAACGGCCGACAAATCCGCTTCCAAGGCATTATTACAAGCGATTATGAATTCAATTCGTGGCACAGACAGCAACGTTGGCGGCAAACATTCTGATTTAAACAGCATAAACATTTCATTCGACACATCAAATGCGTTTGGTATGACCGACGCAGGTCAAGCGATTGCGGCATACAACGGTGTTGCGCTTTACAACGCGGTATATCCCCAATGTCGTGCGGCGGTACGTTCTGATTGCACAGACGCGTCTTTACAGCGTGCGATAACCGCATACCTGATGGCGATTGAACAAGACTGCAACACTGTTCAAACTGCGATTGATTCAACGCAAAAACAATTAAAGTCCGCCGTCCGCGAAGGCGACGCGATGTTAGATTTGGCGCGCGTTGAAAATCGTCAAAAGCATAATTCGTCTGATCTTGCGACATGTATAACTGAAATAGAACAAGCGATACTAAGCGAAGAGGTCTGTGGGGCAAACTATCACAAATGCCTTGATAACGGCGAATTTATTGACGTTTCAACCGGCAAACCGATTGCAGGGGTCAAAGACTTTTACAAACTGGGCGATTTATTGGTATTTACAGACGGGGTCAAAGCGATTGATCAAAAATTATCAAAAATATCAAACAACAGAACTTTTGCAGAAAATTTCGAAGCGCGCGTAAAAAAGTTTGCTGCGCCTGCACTGGACAAGTGTACAGAATTGGCGTCAACTGCGTGGTCTGATTATTTGGATCGTGCTTTGTTGGACATATATTACGCCCAACAATCCAAGGTATCAGAAATAAAACAAGGCTGTTTTGATTTCATTTCGTCTTGCTATATCAATTCAGACAACGCAATAACCGAATCGATGGCATCGCTGACTGACGACAGCAATATTTTAATCAACCCCGACAAAATTAAATTAAGCAACGAAATGTGCACAGATTATATTGAATCTTGCAACAATATGTTTGATGGGAATATAATTGAAGACTATATTGCGAATCGTCAATCAAAAGACAATCTGGATGCATGTCGTGCAATTGTCCGCCAATGCTTTAACAAATACGGCGGCGCGAATTATGAAAACTTTTATTATCCGTACAGCGGCGCGTTTAAAGCAGGGGATGCTATCGATTGGTTTACACTGTACAATAAATCCGACCCGTCAGCCACACCCACAATTCTTTCGCCATGCGCAAAACAACTTGAAACCATAACAGCATGCAGCGACCCCGAAATAATTAAACAGGCGTTTGGCGGCTTTGACAAGTTTACAACATGGATAGAAATATACGACGGAACCATACAAATAAGCGACGCAAACAATCAATGTCCCAGCGACGAAGCATGTAGCGATCAAAGAATTTTATACGGAACGGCCGATGGAGATACATTGAAACACCGTTTTTTACGTCCGACCGGCGTTGCGACCGAAGTATACAATCAAATTATATCCAATTTAACTGAACAATGCGCAAATCTGGACGGCCGATTCGTTGAAATACAAACCAAATATATCGAAGGACTGTACAATTTTAACACATGCGCTTTTACCGACAAAGAAAACATCCTGGAACAAGAATGCAAAGACAAATACGGAATAGATAAAGGCCAAAAAGTATGTCCTTTAAACTATACAGACCAGGTTGACACATCGTCATGGGGTATTTGTTCATGCTGGGCAAACGGCGGCCGCCGCCCATTTGCTCTAACACTTAGAGGTGATGGTTTTTATGAAAGAGGCGAACCCACCGTTTCTTGTCATCCGACATATGATAAGAGTGGAATAATGAATTTTATAAAAGATGACACCAACCAAAATAAATGGTGTGATGAAGATGGCGCCCTCCAAGACGAGATTCCATCTTGTGTTCCGCCGGGCATTTAACACACCTGTATTTTCCCCGTAATTCACGCGCTTTCCGCGCACACAAACGTTTACCATTTGCCCCACTTCACCTTCGTCATCCTGGGGCCCACTTCATCTTTGTCATCCTGGGGCTTGACCCCACGATCCAGGTCTATCATGCCTTTTTATTTTTATAAAACCTTTTTCAAGAAAAACAAACTTACTCCCCCCTTGTCATCCTGGGGCTTTTCGGGCCCCACATCTTCTTTGT
>JAZNGD010000009.1:0-24521 GCA_045576255.1 Candidatus Enterousia sp. | reverse complement strand
TTCATTACAAAAAGAATTAACCTTGTTAGAAGAATTAAAAGACGCCAGACAGGGAAAAACAGGGTCTAGATTGGGCTCGGCCGTGTTAGATGATTTGTCTGACGAAACAAAAATGTTGTTGGCACAAAACAGGAACGATGTAGATGCTGTTATAAGACAAATGTCAAAAGGTCTTGAAAGTGTAAATCAAAATACCTTGATATTAAACCGAGAATTGCAACTTCTTGACGAATTAGAAGACGCAAAACAAGCAAAAACGGGTTCTAGAATGTATAGTGGTGTGTATGAAGATTTATCGGAAGAAACAAAAAGATTGTTAGCACAAAATGGAAATGATATATCCAAAGCCAGACAACGGTTAAATTTAGCTGCACAAAATCTTGAATATAAACCAGGTAATCAAACCTTGGGTGATTTCATTTTCTCCCCAGATTTAGAATCTATTAGTGGAGAATACTCAACCTGGAATAGTGAATTGTCAAAATTAAAAAAAGATGTTGTTACAAAGCAAGCAAATGGTGAAGATGCTACACAGGCCTTGGTTAAGCTTAGAAGTGCGGCATCAGATGCTGTTGATGCGCGGCTTATAGAACAAAATGCTATATTTTATAAGGAAAATATAGCAAGAATACTCGCTTCCGATGAAGATTTGTTAAAGCAATTCAACAATTTTGAAAATTTGTCCCACGGCGAAAAAGAAAGATTTATAAGGACTTTTATAAACAGACATGGTGCAAATCTTGGAGTTTCAGAAGATGTAGAAATTTCTCTTATATCAAAGTTTGCAGACGACCCAAAAGCAATAGGAAGATGTTGCGGTGTAAACAACATAACAGGGAAACGAATTATTTATATATCAGAAGACAATCTTATTAAAGCGGGAAACGGTAGTGCAAAGAATGGGTTAATAGCTGCGACGTCTCATGAATATGGACATTTTATTGATATAGTAGACCCAAACAAAGGTGTGCTTGGTTCGCAACTATCTGATATAAGCCAAAATTTCTATGGAAAACAATCAAATAAAACCCTTGAAGGTTGGTTAACATATACTAGCAGGCCAACTGAGAAAAGTTCTTTCCCGATAGGGAACATTGTAGGAGACGACTTTTCTGACGGTTTGCGTCAAACTATAACAGCCGGCAAAATGCCAACAACTACTATCTCTAAAATAGACGATTTTAAAATCAAATATGCTGTGCCAAACATAAATCCTACATATGTAGAAAATGGTGGTGACGCTTACTTTTTTATACAGGCGCGCCCAGAAAACATTACTGGTCTATCTAATTATTTCAGACAAAAAGGATTACGCGTAAAAACAACTATTGATGGTGTGAGAGTGTTTGAAACACCATAAAGTTTGTAAAGAATCTAAAAAATATCATTTGAATATCTGAAAACCTTCACCTGGATGCTTTTTTACCATATTTCTCATTCGTTTGATTTCAAGAACATAATACCGAACCAGTTGCTAAGAATAGTTAGGTGGGCGTGATATGTTGTTGACTGGTTCGTGTGGAGAACAAAGAATCGTGTGTCCGTGGTTCTGTTGACTTACCAGGGTGTAGCAAATATGTAGATAAAATGTAGCGAAAATGTAGACAGAGTGTAGCGAGAACAAGGAATTGCGGTAACGATTTTCTGTGGGTTTGAAAAGGGTGTGTAGATGGGGTGTAGACCGCCTGGTGTAGACAGGGTGTAGCAGATTATTTATAACAAGACGGGGTTAGATATAATTTAAGGGTAAAACAGTATGAATTTTTGTCTGTAAGTGCAGCGTATTTTAGCGCATTTTTTCAGATAGAGAGTAATGTGGTGGGAACCCTTTGGCGCCGTTAACAGTCCGGAGTTCTACCATTAAACTATGCCCCAAGCACCGCGTATTATATAATTCTTTTATCACCTTTGCAATAAAATATTTTTACACCACACAGCCAAAAGGTTCCTATGGCGAACAATACCCGACTTATAAATAATTTATATAAGACCAAAGGAGGCTTTGCCATGAATAAAATTAAACTTTTTGCAACACTTGCCGCGTGTATCGCACTGATTCAAAACGCGAATGCCTGTACAGGTATTACACTTAAATCCGAAGATAACGCAACCGTCGTCGCACGAACAATGGATTGGTCGCGTGCCGAAAATAACAATATGTACGTAATCGTACCACGTGGACACAATCAACAATCACTGTTGCCAGACGGTACTATGGACGGTCTGTCATTTGTTTCGCTGTATGGGTACGCAGGACTGGCGGCCGCCGAACCAGAATTTATCATTGACGGTACAAACGAAGCAGGTCTGTCTGCTGCCCTGTTCTATTTCCCAAATTACGGTAAATATCAAGAATACAACGAAAATTCCAAAGATATTTCTTTGGCGGACTTCCAAGTTGTATCATGGATACTGTCTCGCTTTTCAACTATTGACCAAGTAAAAGCCGCGATAAACGATATCAGAATCATAAACGTCGACCCCAGCGCATCAACTGTTCATTGGCGCATAACCGAAGCATCAGGCCGACAAGTCGTACTGGAAATAGTTGACGGACGTCCAAACTTTTATGAAAACGAAATTGGGGTTTTAACAAATTCTCCGGGCTTTCCATGGCAAATGACAAACTTGAACAACTATGTCAATCTGCACCCAGGCGGCGCAGGTCCAACACAATTCGGCCCAATTACATTACGTTCTTTTGGTTCTGGTTCTGGGTTCTTGGGGCTGCCGGGCGATTTTACACCACCTTCCCGTTTTGTTCGTGCAGCGTTTTTAAAAACATTTGCACAGACCCAACCAACCGGCGAAAAATCCGCAGAACAAGCTTTTCATATTTTAAACAATGTCAATGTGCCATCAGGGGTACAATTCGCGGTCGGCAAATCGCCAACAAATATTCCCGCAGCAACCCAATGGACAATCGCGACAGATTTAAAAAACAAAGTCATTTATTATCACACAATGTACAACCGTACTATTCGCAGCATCGATATGAAAAACATAGACTTTGCATCTGTTCCTTTTCAATATCATCCATTAGACACAGAAAAACGCCAAACAATATTTTCTGTAAAAATCGACTAAAAAAAATCCCCGATTGGGGATTTTTTATTTATCTTCTAAAATTGCAATCCCTGGCAAAACACGTCCTTCGATAAATTCCAGAAATGCACCACCACCGGTTGAAACATATGTAATATCATCTTTGACACCACACGCTTCTAATGCAGCAACAGTATCACCACCACCAACAACGCTTTCTAATTTTCCTGCGCGCGTCTGGGCTGCAATTGTTTCTGCCAACGCAAACGAACCGTATGACCAAGTTGGTTGCCATTCTGCCATCCCAACCGTTCCATTCCAAATAACAGTTTTTGCGTTTTTTATCGCTTCTGTATCACGTTCAGTCGTTTCAACCCCAGCATCAATAATCACATCATCGTCTTCGATTTCTGAAAACCCTTTGTTAACACGCACTGCATCACGTGCAAATTCTTTGGCAACACCTTTGTCCAGCGGCAATAATACATTACAATTATTTTGTTTTGCATAATCTAAAATTTCCAGCGCAGTATCTTTCTGGTCTGCTTCATACAAAGAATTCCCAACACGCGCCCCCATTGCATAATTAAACGTAGTTCCCAACGCACCACCGATAATAAGCGTATCCGACAATTTTGCCAAAGCCTTTAACACACCGATTTTTGTAGAAACTTTACTGCCAGCCACAATTGACAACAATGGGCGTTTCGGATTTTCCATCACTGCCGACAAGTGTTCAATTTCACTGGACAGCAATTTTCCTGCATAACTGGGCAATATTTCTGCAACACCAACTGTACTGGCGTGCGCACGATGAGAAACCGCAAATGCATCATTTACAAACAAGTCAAAACCACGCGCCAATTCAGCCGAAAATGCAGGATCGTTTTTTTCTTCGCCCACATAAAAACGAACATTTTCCAATAACACCACATCGCCATCTTGCATATTGCCCAAAAAGTCTTTATCTAAACAATCCGGTATCAATTTTATATTCATAAAATCTGCGATTGGTTGCAAAGAATATTCCATATTGCGCACACCTTTGGGACGACCACGATGCGCAACAATGGCGATTCGCGCACCTGCTTTACGCAACATATTAATTGTTGGCATACTTTGATCAATACGAAAAGAATCAGTTATCACCCCATCAACAATTTGAACATTAAAATCGTCACGCAATAACACATATTTTCCACGAACGTCTAAATTTTCAATTCCGCGAAGTTTCATTTTTTATCCTTTCCTTAATCGGTCCAAAACTTTTTCTGTGATGTTGATTTATACCATATTTTTCGATTGCCTGTAAATGGGTTTTTGTTGGGTATCCTGAATTTTTATCCCATGCATATTGCGGAAATTGCAACGCCAACTTTGCCATAATTCTGTCACGTGTTTCCTTGGCAATAATGGATGCAGCAGCAATTGACAAAGATTTTGCATCACCTTTGACCACAGGCGCACCAAACAAACCTTGGGGCATTCTGTTTCCGTCTATTAAGCAATACCCAGGTTTCATCCCTAATTTTTCAACTGCGCGCTGCATCGCCAACATAGAAGCCCACAAAATATTCAATTCATCTATTTCAGATGGACTGGATTCGGCCACTGCCCATATTGTATTATTCACAATCCAATCATATGCGATTGCCCGTTGACGCGCCGTCATTTGCTTAGAATCACGAATCACAACAGGAATTTCAATATCACGCTGTGGAAAGATAACTGCTGCTGCAACCACAGGCCCACACAATGGCCCCCGCCCTGCTTCATCCACACCTGCGACAAAATCAAAACCAGACAAATTTTCCAAACTGAAATCAGGTATAAACTTTAACATTTTAAATCATCATACGTTCGCGTATCTGCTGTTGCACATATGCGTCTTCACTGTTATACAGTGGCCAATTCCCATGTGCCAATTCACGCATAGAATTCAATGGCTGCCCCAATCTGGCGCGATACAACCATAAATTTGACATAACACGTTTTATATAACTGCGCGTTTCATATGCAGGAAAGCTTTCTATGTACAGCAACGGATCATATGTATAAAAAGACTTTTCAAATTTCACCATTGTCCCCATACCTGCATTATATGCGGCCAACATTTTTATTATACTGTTTTCAACGTTTTGATGTTGCAACAAATCAACTATATATTGCTGCCCCAAAAACATATTATGTTCCGGATTAGACATATCTATTTGCGAAAAATCAACTTTGTTAGCACGTGCGACACGTTTTGCGGTACTGGGCATAATCTGCATTACCCCATTTGCACCTGCACCCGATTTTGCTGTCACCCTGAAATTACTTTCTTGTTTTGTGATTGCCAACAACAAAGCCCGGTCAATTGACCAGCCGCCCAACGGTTCCCAATCTGGCAACGGGTATTGTGCAGAATAAATAATATCATCATCAATTTCCAAAATCCCCCTGTCTTTAATAACACTGGCAGATTGAATTGAAACGCGTGGCAAATTATAGGCAGACGCCACCGAATTAACCGCGTGCAAAACCCTGTTTGAAACTTTTGGTGTAATCAGATATTTCAAATACTCTTCCGCGCGGTCTTTACGCCCCACCTGCAACAGCGCCAACGCCATTTTTCCATACTTTGTATTTGTCAGTTCTGTAATATCTTCATCTGTCACATCAGTTTCAAAAAATTCATATTGCGGCTGCTGTCCCAGCATAGTCGCAGACAATGCGCCATAAAATGCCATCGGATAAGTCGCAGCAATTCGCCAATACCGTTTTGCGTTTTCAATATCGCCCTTGAAGTCAGCGGCACGCCCCGCCCAAAAAGCCGCTTCGGTTTTTCTGGCATTATTTATTTGTGGCAAATCCAAAATACGACTGAAATATTTTTGTGATTCCTTGTAATTTTCTTCTTTAAAGTACAACAAGCCCATTGACCACAATCCATATTCAGAATTTGCATCAGACGCAACAAAGCCCCATTTTTTTGCCAATTCTGTTTCACCATTTGTATAATATAAATACGCCAAACGTCCAGACAAACGACCATAATCAGATTCTGTTAAATCTTTTTTAAAACTTTTATCTTCCAAGATTTGTCGTGCAACCTTGGTCGAACCGCTGCGAATAGCCCGTTTAAAAGCATCAATATTTTTATTTATTTTTCCTGTGTACTTTTTCTGGGTCCAAGTTTCTGACTGGGCTGTTTCGATAGATTCAGAACCACTTATCATATTTGGTACACGCGCACGTTTTACATTTGCTTTTTTTATTTTTGCCAACTTTTCCATACGCTGGGCCCCGGGCATATCATAATACTGTTCCATCCAGCTGGTAATTTCTTTGCCACGTGTATGATAAGTATCAGAAATATATCTTTGATACAAAACTTCGTTCATCAACAACTTGTCTGCAATTTGGCTTTGCGCATTTATCGCGGTATTAATACGTTCTTTGTCTTGCAGTTTAAATATCTGTCTGTAAAGACTGGCATCAATATCTGTTAAAATTTGTGGCGCATCCATCGCCAACACAGAAATTGGCAACAAACAAATAAATAAAAACGCAAAGATTTTTTTCATATCAGTTTATCAGAACAGCGAATTTTTTGGCAATTTACAAACAATTGCGTTTTCTTCATCTTCTGGAATTTTGTCGATAATTTTTTTAAAATCTGACACACGCGAAAATTTGCGATACACAGAAACAAAACGCACAAACGCAATCGGATCCAAATTTAACAAAGAATCAGAAACCATCTGACCAACCAAAGCACTGCTTACCGTATCATCTGCCGTTTCTGTTTCCAACCGTCTGTGAATAGAAGTCACCAATCGTTCAATTTGTTCATCACCAACTTCGCGATTACGGCACGCCAGCTTGATACTGCGGCGTAATTTTTCACGATCAAACGCTTCTAACTTGCCGCTGTTTTTACGCACCATCAAATCACGCATTTGAACCCGTTCAACAGTTGTAAATTTTGCACCACATTGTTCACAAACACGACGACGACGAATAATCGCATCTTCAATATCGGGACGAGAATCCGTCACACGACTGTCAGTAGAATTACAATAAGGACATCTCATAGTAATATCAAGGTTAGCAATCTTATCCAAACTTGGCAAGCATATTTTACGGCATAAAAAATTACACTTTTTATAAAAATCAAGTGCTTTTTTAAAAAAAGTTTACAGTTCTGCAAAATTTTATATCTGTAAATATGATAAAATGTACTTAACAGAAATTGTAAGAGAGAGATGAAACAATACCTGAATCAAATTTTACAAGGCGATTGCATTGAAATAATGCGTCGAATCCCAGACGCATCTGTTGATGCTGTTTTTGCAGATCCGCCTTATAATTTGCAATTAGGTTCGAAAACATTATATCGTCCCGAAGACCAAACTGCTGCACGCGCAGTCCGTGATTCTTGGGATTCATTTGAATCATCCGCTGAATACGATGAATTTACAAAATTATGGCTTGCCGAATGTAAACGCGTTTTAAAACCAAATGGTGCCATGTGGACAATCGGCAGTTATCATAACATATTTCGTGTTGGTGCAATTTTACAAGATATGGGCTTTTGGATTTTGAATGACATTGTATGGGTAAAAACAAATCCTATGCCAAACTTTCGCGGCACACGCTTTACAAACGCGCACGAAACACTTATCTGGGCAACCCCAACCAAGACAGGAAAATATACGTTTAATTACGAAACAATGAAGAAATTAAACGGTGGCAAACAAATGCGTTCAGATTGGGGTTTAAACATTTGTCTGGGCGAAGAACGTGTAAAAGATACAGACGGAAAAAGTCTGCACAACACCCAAAAACCATTGGATTTATTACATCGTGTAATACTGGCATCAACAAAACCAGGTGATATTATTTTAGATCCTTTTATGGGTTCTGGCACGACGGCCGCAGCTGCGATTGAACTGGGGCGTCAATTTATCGGAATTGAACGCGAACAAGTATATGTATCTGCTGCACGCGAAAGAATCAGCAATGTAAAACCAATTGATTTATCAGATATTGAAATAACAAAACCAAAACGCGATGAAATTCGTGTCGCATTCAAAGAATTAATCGAAGCTGGTTTATTATACGTTGGACAAACATTGGTCAGTCCACGCGGCGAACGCGTCATGATAACCCAAGACGGCAACCTGACGCATCAATTATACGGCAAAGCATCAATTCATGTTATGGCTGCAAAATTACAACGCAGTGTCAGTTTTAACGGCTGGGATTATTGGTCTGCTGAAAAACGTGACGGTTCATTGGTTGCAATTGATGAATTACGCAAATACATCCGTCAAATCAAATCCGACATAAAACAAGCGGCATAAAAACTTTCACACAAAAAAAAGCCCAAATGGGCATTTTCTTTTGACAAGAAAAACAAGCCCCCTTTTTGGGGGCCGTTTTTTTACATTGGTATATCTTCACACGTTTCCACAGGCGCCGCCGTTTCACATTCCACGTTTCTATTATTATGGAACCACGACTTAGAACCGACCGTTTTACAGTTTTGTGTCACAGTTGTTGTACAAATATGACATACACGTGTTTCACGATTAAATACAGCCCTTGTTTCTTTTTTGCCAGAATTTAACGTATTAGATTCGCCGTCGTCGCCCAGATAACCTGCATTACTGAACGTGACACCATCTAAATCACTTGTAGATATGCCGCCAGCGGTCAAATCTTTTTTATCCAACCCAGAAGCAACTTCATAGCTTATCGCATAAGGCGCCGCCAAACTTGTGTCAGGCGTTTGTACTGTTGTCACATTTTGTTGCGCCATTTTTTGGCACATATATTGTGCAATATCAGCAGACGCATCCTTGGTTGCTTTGGCAACTTCATCATTAAACTTTTTGTTATAATTTTCTTGGGCCTGATGTAACGCCGCAGACGCAATCTGCATCTTTACCGAATTTAACAAATTCGGGAATCGTGCGGTTGTCTTTTCGTTTGTACCTTTTATCTGAGACAAATCACGTCCATTTATACAATATTGAATTTCTTGGTCTTGTTCAATCATTTGAACTGCGCGATTTATTGTACCTGCGATATTATTCAATTCAGCTTCGATTGAAGATACAATCGCATCTTTACCGGCCACACCATCATTATTGTCTTTAATCCACGCCAAGTAGTCTTCTACGCCTATTTCGCCTGGGCGTAAAACTTCGCCACCATCAGTCGACCCAAGCGCATCACCCACTTTAATAGAACCGAACGAAATCAAGCCGGTAATACGATATTTATCACCGTCTTTTTGGGAATGTAAACTGCCTGTACCAATATTCGCATCAGTTGCAAAGCGATTACAATCAGTTGTACTGCCGCAAATTTCAAGCATCTTTTCATCGATAATTTTCTGACAATTATCCAATGCTGAATTATCAATATTCAAATACAGCCCCATCAACATAGAATCTAAATCTGACATTGAAAAATTCGGATTACCCTGCTTGCAAACAACCAAGGAATCAATCGGACACATTTCATGAATATAGTCGTAATCCATACCGATACAATTCTGGAAATTTTCCCCACAACGCGTATCAGCAGTAAAACAACTGCGAACTTCTTCTGTACAGACATCGACACGCATGGCCTTTAACTTATCTGTCACATACGAAAATATCTGGGGTTCCATTCTTTCACATCTGTCAATTTCAATTTTACAGAAACTGCGTGCCATTTCTGGTCTGGCCAAACAGGCATCCATTGTATCTTTACCCTTGCCTGCAATATCGTCACGACATGCCTTTTGGATACAATCGGAAATATCCGTCAAACACGACTGGCGCATTTTTGATTCTGCGTTTGTTTCTGCCAATTTAATAGTTGGTGCAGCTTCGCGCAAGAAAGCCGGCCAAACTTGGTCACGCACATCAACGCATTGATTTAAAACACGTTCACAAATTAAACGCTTTGAATCCAAACCTTCCATCGTAGACACAGCAATTCCGTAAGTACTGCCATCATACGCTTTTTGTGCGGACGACTTTATGTTCTTTTTTTTGAAAGATTCTGACTCATCAATTCCTTGCATATTTGCATCAGCAATTGTTGCGACACATCCCATCCAATCAGCACCACATGCGTCTTCTGTCATCATACACTTTTTAAATTCGACCATACAAGTGCCTAAATCGTACTTGTTAAATGTTTCCAACGATTCGGCCAAAGCTGTACGCACATCTGCTTCTGCACTGGCCAATTGCGCATCTGCTTCATCGCGTTTTTTTGCAATACTGTTTTGAAAACCTTTACAATCTGATGTAATTTGACGACCGTACACTTGACGCAAGAATTGTACATCACCACTGCAATTTTCGGGCATCTGTTCCATACACAACTTTTCTGCAGCTTTGTGCAATGCCCCACCTGTTTTAGAAAAAATATCATCATCTTCTTCATCGAAAATATCATCATCGTCTTCGGTGGCCTTGTTAAACATAGCCATTAAACTTTCACGTTTTTGTTTTTTCTTTTCTTCCGGCGTTAAATCATCGACCCCAATAATATTTCCATCTTCATCATAGCGTCTGTTTTTACCGAAAATAATATCTGCATTTGCGCCAGCCTTGATTTTTTCAACTTCGACTGTTTTTATTTCTTCTGCTTTATCCAAAGTATTTTTTATTTCTTCCAATTCTTTTTCGTATTTTGCATTTAAATCACTGCAAGCACAGCTGCCGCCATTTTCATTATCTGAAATACAAAATTGATCCATACAACCATAAAACAAATCATAACATTCTTGATCGTACAAACCGCTTACTTCTACTTTTGTACGAACATTAGTTCCAGATTGAATTGCAGACTGTTTTGATGTTTTGCTTGTCTTCGCTGTTTTAGCCGCGGCAAACGCATCTGTCCCCAACGCTGCGGTCAACAACATCAAAGAAAACAAAGATATTTTTTTTATATTCATATTCCCTCCCCACAATAAAATATTATTTTGCCGATTTTTATTTTCTTGCAGACGAACCCAAAGAAGACGAAGCAGTTTTGGTCACTTTAACATTATCTACTTCTGCATCACAAGTCATCGCAACATCTTCGCAAACTTCTAATTCTTGACAGAACTCTTCTTCGCCTGCGCCCTTGGCCGCCATAATTCCCATACCAACTGCACCAATTACACCACCAATTGCAGTACCCCAACCAGGGCTGACCATTGTACCGGCCGACGCGCCTGCGGACAAACCACCTGCAACACCCTTCATTGCAGCACTACCTTTGGTTTCGCCACCAACTTCACACACACGCTGTTTGCGGCAAACGTGGCAATTACACGTCGCACTTTCGAAAGCAACACTGCTGATATAAGTATAATTTTTATCTTCTGCACTGCCCGAACCAGGTGATTGTACTTGATACGTATTTTCGCACTGTTCGCGTCCAGACGCCAATCCTGCTTTACGTCCTAATTCCAGCCATTTAGATTCCAATTCGCGCACAACACGATTTGTCGCACCAACTTTTGCGATTAACACCGCAGTAGAAAACACACTGTCACCCAATGACGCGCTGCCTGTTGGTTTTTCGGCATCCAAACACGCTTTAACAGTTTTATCTTTTTCGAATTGTTTAAAGAATTCTGCAACTTGTTCTTCGGCTTCTGCAATTGCCAAACTTCTTTGTTCGTTTCTTGCATCCATTGAAGCCGGCCATTCTGTCAACGAAGCAACATAATTACTTGCCGGCAAACAAGCCATATCTGTACCACAAGCTTTGCCCAACTGTTCGCTGAAATGATTCATACAGCCCTGCATCATCTGATAGTCCATCTGCAACAAAGCAGCACTGACAATAATATCATACTGTTGTTCATTTTTGCAAGATGGGAACATACTTTGTGGGCACATTTCAACAATATCCATTGAATTTTTACCTATACATTCAGGCCCGGTAAAATTCTGACCGCACTTATCGCGCAAGCACGCATCCACGTCGTTTTGACAAAACTGCAAACGTAAATACCCCAGCTTGTCATTTACCGCGGATTTAAGCCCCGGAATCATTTCATCACATTCGTTAATAATCGGACAAACGCCAGCCGCAACCTTGACATCTGTCAAACACGCAGAATTAGTTGACGTCGAACAACCATCTTCCAAGCACACTTGAATCTGCGCCAAACAAGTTTGACGACGATATTTGTCTGCATACTTTGCAGCATCTGCCAAAATAGTTTTAGATTCTTCTTCCCAATCTGCCAAGACGTTTGTTCTTACCGCCATACATTGATCCAGCACATTTTCACAAGCCTTTGAACGACGCGTCAACAAATCTTTGTCTAAACAGTTTTCAAAATTCGTTCCACAACCACCCTTGTCTGCGACACAAGCACGAAACGCGATTAAACATTCACCTTGGTTATACTTATTTGTTGTATCAAACATTTCTAAACGCGCCTGACGTACAGCAGATTCTGCCATACGCTTGTTCGCCAAAGCGTTTCTTTTTTGGTCTTCTAAATACAACGAAAAAGATTTACAGTCTGCAACAATCTGACGCCCATACAAAGTTTCTTCCATTTCAGCCTTGTTGCCACACGCCGCCAATTCAGATTCACAATATTCCGCAGCCATCGCATACAAGTTATCACCAATATCATTATCCGCATCCAATTCTTCGTCATCAGAACCGCTGTTTAACCATTCTGCAAAACTTAACCCCGATGCAAGCGAGCTTTTTTTCGCAGCGTCACTTTCACCGAATATAATTGCAGCCTTGGCGCCCAACTGTTCACGTTCAACGCCTTCGGTATAAATCCTGTCTGCTTCTTCTTGTATTTTTTGAACTTCTTTAATCAAAGATTTTGACGAATTTATATTAGAAGAACAAGCACAACGATACCCTTCCGATTCGTCTAACAAACAAAATTCATCCATACAAGCACGATAACTTTCGCGGCAATCTGCGCTTTTTGTACCACTTGTTGTTGTGGTTTCATTGTCTGAATCTTCTGTTTGACTTTCTGCAACTGTCACACTTGCAGTCGTCGCAGCCGTTTGTCCTTTGGGCTTGGCCGCAGTATTTGAAGACATACCTGCACGCGCCCCGGCCGCCCGCACAGCACCAGCACGCGCCTTTTCACTACGTGGCGCAGAATACGCAACCGCAGGAAATAAAACCAAAAACATTGCAAAAAATTTTAAAAACATCGGACTCCACCCTACATAATACCTTGCTCTATTTTATCAAATAAATTCGTTATGCGCAAGCAGATAAAAACATCTTGATTTTTTCAAGCATACACAATATCATAAACCTTATAAAACATAAGGAAAAAATATATGGCAAAAGACGATGTAATTGTTTTCAGTGGCACAGTTGAAGATAAACTGCCAAATACAATGTTCCGCGTAAAACTTGAAAACGGACATGAAATTTTGGCAACTGTATGCGGAAAAATGCGCAAAGCTCGTATTTGGGTAAATGTTGGTGAACGTGTACGCGTTGAAATGACACCATACGATTTAGACAAAGGTCGCATTACATTTGTTGAACGCACACGCGTTGGCACAGAAAACGCACAATAAAAAAACAACCGCTGTCGCGGTTTTTTTATTTCATTTTTCTTGTTTAATTCATCTTATTTTGATAAAATATATTCTGTATATAAAGAATGAAAGGAAAAGTAATCTTTTTAACCGCACTGTTTTTCGGTGTTGGCTTTGCCAACGCTGCTGTTCGTGATACAAATACATCGGTTCGAACAACACAATCAATCAACGCCAATCGTTCAGCCGTCAGAAACATTGATGACAACAAAAGAAGTATCACCAGTCGCGACACACAAAACAAAACCACCCGAAATACTGTCACTTCACGAAACGCCCGAAATAACAACACCAATATTCGAAACATCAAATCAAATTCAACCGCACGCAGCGCAAAAAACATTTCTGACAAACGCGCCGCGAAACCATTAAATGCGCGCAACATAACACAAAAAAGCACACACAGCACCAAAGAAATCTCTGCACGAAACGCGGTTGAACAAATTGATACAACGACTGTTTTTGGCAGTGGATATAACACATGTCGTGACGCATATTTTACATGTATGGATCAATTTTGCGGCACTGCCAGTGACACGTATCGCAGATGTATATGTTCATCGCGATTAACAGAAATTCAATCTCGCGAACGCGCACTAAGTCAGACCGCTACACAAATACAAGATTTTAAAGACCTGAACATATACGCAATTGATAAAACCAGTGCCGAAGTCGGCGCGATGTTATCTGCAACAATCGGTGAACAAGCCCAAGCAAACGCCAAAGACACATCTGACAGTGCGGCGCAATTATCAAACATTGGTGCAGTTTTATCCGGTACAAAGAATCAATCATTATCATCACAGTCGACACTTGACATTGCTGGCGACATTAAACAAATATGGAATACAACTGACTTTGCAGACGGCGCAAACATCGCCAATCTTACTGGCGAATCACTTTATAACGCTGTTCATGCACAGTGTTCTGAACTTGTCGCAGCCAACTGTCCTGATATTGCAACAAAAACCATGGTCGTTTCTGCATACGGTATGTACATAGAAAACGATTGTTCGCTGTTAATCGGTGGGCTGGATAAAAAATTAACTGCTGCAAACAGTGAAATCCGCACAACAGAAAACGAAATGGGCCAAGCACGATACGAAAACTATAACGTCCACAATTCTACATCTATTAATGATTGTATTGCCCAAGTACGACAAGATATAACATCTGCGGTTGCGTGCGGACCTGACTATGTACACTGTTTGGACATTACTGGCCGATATTTAAATATTGAAACTGGCGAACCTATATATTCTGCTGAATTTTTTGAACTGGACAATCAGTTGTCTTTATCTGGCAACATCCTTGAAAATCAAAAGAACACTTTTTTCATTACCAGATTAAATGATATGAAAATATATGCTGATCGCGGTCTGAATACTTGTCGCGACATATCTGATGAAGTATGGGACGAATATATGCGACAAGCAATCACAGAAATATACCAAGGTCAACAAGAACGTATACGCCAAGTCAAAAACGAATGTTTAACCGTTGTAAACACGTGTTATGACACACAAACAAACCAATTAAAAAGTTACGGCGACATCGAAGATGCCCGTCTGCTGGGGTTGCGTATGGAATTGTCAGAACAAGGGTGCAAAGAAAAACTGGATGCGTGCAGCAATCTGTACGGCGGCGGTTCCCAAGGAATGGCCGCATTGATAACCGCAATGAAAAATATCGTCAGCCAACAAATCGCACAACAGTGCCAAACCGTATTACGTGACTATGCAAAAAAGTTATGCACGCCCCCCAGCAACGATACCTTGCACGCATACCCATATGCATGCCGTATGTATAACCCTGGGAAAGGTCATTGGGCGTCCGACCACGGGTGTAACTTGAAAAATTCAGGTATACAAGAATGCAGTGATGACAGCGATTGTAATTCATCAAATCAATGCAAAGACACAAATAAAGAATATCTTGGCAGTCTGTATCACAAAATGGTTCGATATGCGCGTCAAATGTGTATGCGCCCCAGCGCCGATGACGACACAGAAACACCAGATATTGTATTACAGGATGTGCGTGTTGTAATGGACGAACTTATTTCAAATATGACAAAACAATTATACCAAGAATGTGACCGTCTTGGTGGCGAATGGAGCAGTATTCCCCTCCCCGACGACCCCGAGGATGAGAATAACAACATCCTGGAAAAGTTCGATTTCGAAACACAGACAGATTATAGATGGGGTACGTGCCAAAAGAAACAACCAACACAAGAGGAAGACGAATGAAAAAGCTATTTATATTTTCAATATTATCTTTAACAACCACAATCAACGCAGCAATGGCAATAAATTTATCTTGGTGGGAACAAGAAACAGTTTGCCGCATCAATACAACAAAATGCTATGCGGCCATGGGCACTGGCTTTGAAACCGACGAATGGGATAATGACGCACAATGTCGTGGAATGAAATACATTTGCCCAAATGCGTTCAAAAGCAACAAACCAACCGAAGCAAAATTGGTAAGCCGCGATAAAATAAGCACAACTGTATCGTCCGACTTTGATGCAAATATTTTATCTGATACAAATAATTGCTTTGGTGTACGCAAATCAAATCAAACTGGTTCCAAAGTAATGCTTGACGGCGAATACACAAACGTATGGTGCCATGGCATATTAAACAATCCGATTGAAGAAACAAAAAATGGCGAAATCACAAATACACGCGTCACATGCAACGACTTGAAAACAAATGGATATATCGGCGTTGAAAATGGCAAGTGTTGGGGCAAACCTTATAACGACGCAAAATATTACATAGATTGCGGCGACAACAGCCAATTTGTTCCAAAGCAACTTATCGTACTGAACGGCACAGAATATTCTGCTGACAACAGTCAAATACAAGAAGACGTACAAAAACAAATGAAAGAAATGTTTTCAATATCCAAAGAACAAAAAGCAAAATACTTTAAATAAAACCCCATTTTGGGGTTTTATTTATTTTTTTGTGATAATTTTTCATACAAATTCTGAACATAATCAAAAACAATATCACGTTCAACGTCAATCTGATGTAAATCCATTGTTTTTTTAATAAAATCTTTACCTGTCGGATTTTTTCTAATCTTTTTTACCGGTATACGCAACACCACCGGATACGCCATATCATAACACGAATAATGACGCTTTGGCTGCAGACCATTTGAACGCAAAATATATTCTGCAATATCAATATAAGTTTCGCTTACATAGCAATACCAATAAACCATATTATCCCTGGCCCGTAAAAAATACATCTTGTCAAAAGCCAAATAAGACAAAGCCTTCATATCCAATTCAGGGTTTTGACTTTTTTCGGCCTTGATTTTTGTTTTCAAAAAAGAATCTTTTAAAGAATCTGAAACATAACGAAATATATTCACCATAACAAAATATCCTTGTATTTCACAGAAAAGATTCTACACATTGAAAATATTTCGTCAAGATATTTCTATATACCAATTCTGTGATTCAATTTCATCATAAACACAGATTCATTTCCAAAATCATCAGTATGGTTCGGATTTAAACGATATATAAATCCAAACGCACCATCTGTAAATTCACCGATTTTATGTCGATAAGTCGCCATAAATCTTGTTTCGCGCACATCCGGCTTCAAAGATAAATCCTTGACACCCGCATCGACAAGATTTATCCCTGCCCCATCAACATCATACTTTGCATACGAATATTTTAATTCGCCATCAGTTATCGCCAAAGGCCAAGATACACCAAATTCGAAATTTCCAACATTTGCACCAAACGCAAACGCATCAGACCTGATATCATCCAGCCCAAGAATTACACCACCAGACACATCTGATACAGTATGCGCAAATGTTGCACGTGCGGTCAAGTCAACACCTTGACAAACATTATACTTTGATTCTAAATCGACGTACGTTGTGCTTCCGTTGCCCAAATTTAAAAATCCACTTGTATACGCACCCAACAAAGTGTCTGATTCTGCGACAACACCCAAGGTTGATTTAAAAGACAATTTATCACCGGCCCATTTTATATCGGCACCACCGCCATAAATCGCACCCAATTTCGCAGGCGCGTACTGGGCAGATATAACAGGGTCCGATTCCAATAAACCTTCATCTGAAATCATACCAGAAAACGCACGTCCACCAAAAAACCATTTTCCATAATTATAACGAACATCCGACACGACCGCCCCCGTCGCCAAAGACAATATCGGATTGTGCAACCCTGAAAATCGCGAAGCGCCATCTGTCAAATAACGCTGATAAGAAGCACCAAAACCCCAATTTCCATTATTATAACCAATACTTAAATTGTCCAATCCATTCATATTATCAACATACGCCCGTTCTGACACCTTCATTGAAAAGTCAAGATTACCAATTTTTGTTGTTTGCCCACTTTCGCGACTTGTGCTTAAATCGCCCAATACATCGCCGATATACAAACCACGTGAATCTGTTGCGCCAAACGCAAATTCATTTTCCCAAAGACGCGGCAAAGAAATACTGCCATCAACGCTTTCTAAAACGTCAAAGAACGGCGCCCCAATGACAGCCCCACTTATATTTAAAGCCGCGGACGGACGAAAAACAGTATTAGACGCAGCGCGCCAATACGCATTTTTTCCATTTGAAGACACAATTTTATTCGTCACCCCATCATAAAAATATACAGAACGCCCCGGTTTCATTGCGCGTTCTAAATTAATCAAACCATACCCATAAACCTGGGCAAACGCTTGTAAATACATTTCAGCGGATAAAGAAGACTGGTTATATTCTGGCGGCAAAGCATACATCTGCTTTAAATATGTCGCCAAAGTATCTGTTGTAAACGCGGTTCCATCTGAATCAGTCCCCAGCAAATACCCATCTGCCGTCAACGCCATCAACTGATAAATCTGGGAATTTGACATGTAATCAAACGCAGCTTGCAAAGATGCAAACGCCCCAGCAGCAGACGCCGCCGCCATTTCTGTTGTTGCCCCAGCAGACGCAAAACACCAAGGATCAATGCTGTCACCACCAACACCTGCAACCCCACAAGTACGTGACGAATACACAACACCGTCTTTTTCATACATAGATAAATACAGCGGTCCATAAGAAGCGGCGACACCATTGCCGTATCCTGTAATAGATTCTGCTGCACTTGTGCCGTTTTTATGCCCGACCGCAACCACAGTCATAAAACGATGATTCAAATTACTGTCGTATAACAAAGGCGCATAATTTTCAAAACTTGCTGTTTTCACACCACCATTATCAAAAACAAATTCACCAGCAGGCATAACCAAAACCGGCGAAGAAGCGGCATACGAATTAAACAATTTATTTGCGAATGCACCTTGGTTTTCACCATAGTATTGATTAATCAAGTTCTGATAATCTTCTGTGTCGGCCAGCGCACTGGTCGCAACATACGCAGGCATATCTGTCACCGTTTTATAATTCGCATCACGTGAAGCATCAATAACAGAAACATTAGCCAAAACATCAACACCCGAAGAACGCGCATTATACAGTGCTTCAAAATTCTTGTATTCTATATCTTGTAATTCTTTCTGAACGTACAAATTGTTATCATCAAGAACATATACCGCATCAGGCATATCGCCACCAGTGGTATTCACATAATAAAATCCATCTGTTCCTTGGTAAATTGCAATATCGGACACATCGTCACATGCAGCGCCACTGCATTTGCCTAATAACAACGCGCTGTCTTCGGCCAACTTGTATACAGTATCGCCAATTGTGATTGTTGGACTTTCAACAGTCGCCGTCCCACGCGCAGAAACAACATCATATGTAATTTCACCCATTACAATTTTATCGCCAACACCAATCACGCCATTTTCATCCGTATCTGTCAAAGTCGCAACAACCGCACCCCCAGTTGGATTTGCAACATCAACAAAACCCGAACCGCCACCTGTTTTAAAAATCGCCAAACGACCATTTGGCACCAACCCCATTAAATCTCCATCTTTACGTCCCCCAGCTTCCCAGCCTGCAACAATTTTACCCAACGCACTTTCATAAGGGGTCGCAAACGGATTCATTGCGGTACCAGAACCAGAAAAATCAAAACCAGCTATTTCTGTACCACCAGAAACAGGATTTGTATAATTTAAATATTTATCAACCAAATAAGTGGTTGCATCTGCAGCTGCACTGCTAGAATATTCAACACCACCTGCACGTGCAGCCGACCCAACAGGATTTACCCCATTTGCGGTCACCAAACCAACAACCACAGGCACCCCACCCCCTGCATTATTACTGACCAAAACAGGATTATTATTATTATTTTTATCGCGAAAAATTCTTTTCCCATAATAATCGTTTGCGAACGCAGAATACCCATGCATCACCAAAAGATAATTCTGCATAGGCACCCCAATACCATCCGTAAAATAATTAACTGTATCTGGATTCGCTTTGAAATAATTAAAATCATCAGCACGCAGTCCCCCAACCGACGGTTCCCACGCAGCCAAATTAGCTTGATACACCCCATCATCCGTAGTCATTTTTCCATCGCTTCCCAAATACGCAGGACTGTACGCAACAGAAAAAGCAGCATTCCCAACAGAGCTTGTACCATCATCAGGATTATTATCTGGTCGATTTCCACCACTGGCCGAAGAATCGTTATCGTTCCCTGGGTTAAAAACATCCGTCAACAAAAACAAGCCACCTATGACAACGGCGGCCCCTGCCGCCGATAAAGCAATTGTTTGGGCAGACGACAGCCCACCGAATAAACCACCACTGGACTTTGGTTTAGTACGATTATTGTATTTTTTTATTTGTGCGTCGCATTTTGAAGCATCTGCACCATACATCTGCAAAATTTGCGCCGCCCGAACATCGTTGTTCATCAACGCAGTACAAACAATCGACAATCCCGTCGAATCGACAAAATTAACATCTGCGCCCGCATTAACCAAACTTTGCACCTGCTGAATATCAGCATTTTTTGCCGCCGCCAACAATTGCGCCGCGACCATAAAATCATCAGACGCCGCAACAGAAACCCCAGGCACCAAACACAATACGAACATTAAAATTCTGATAAATTTCATTCCTACTCTCTTATGATAGTGAAATTGTATCACAATACAGAATTATCTGTCCAGATAAAAAATAAAAAAAGACCCACTTTTTTCAGTGGGTCTGTTCTGACTAATCTGATTAATACTGTTTGCTCCAATAAGAAGCACCATAATCACGATATATTGTTCTTTTACGTTCAATATAAATTGTATCACGAACACGGGCGCCATTTTGAACAGTATCAAAATCAACAACTACCAAATTGTTGACTTGTTGTGTCAATGTCGCAATTTTCGCATCTTTGTCACTAATCTGTTTTTGCAAATTAGCAATTTGCTTCTTCAACTCACCAATTTGAGCGTTCAACTTTGAAATATTTGAACCTTTACCAGAAAGCTGTTTTTCCAAATCGCTTATTTCTTTTTGCAAAGCCGATTTTTCTGCTTTCAAAGTTGCAATTTCACCTTCCATCTGACCGATTTGCTTTGTCATTTCCCATGGTTCACAAGGTTCATAGCATTTGTTCGCTTCAACTTCTTGTTTTGCAGTTTCACGTTCATCTATTATTGTTTTATATTTATCTTCACGTTCTTCCATTCTTGCTTTAAGTGCAGCATATTGGGTATTTTTTACCCCAAGCAAAACACCTAAAGCAATTGCGCCACCTGTTGCCAGCAAAGCCCAACCTGTCACCCAATTAGACTTGCCTGCCAAACGGTTGTTTTCTTTTAGCAGATTTTTCATATCGTCCGGGCTAGGACTTGCGGGCACATTCATTTTATTTTTCTTTTCAAACAAAGACATTTTTTATCCTTTTGGTTTTATTCCATCCTCAATATAGACAAAAATATTTATTTTGTCAAGACTTTTTACAAAAAAATCTTTTTTTATTTTTTTCTTTGCACATTACACCGTTATTATGATATACTTACACCCAAGAGAGAATATGAACAAATACGCATTATTTTTAGCAAGCACATTATTGGCCTGCCCTGTTGCGTGGGGTGCGACCACTTGTTCACGCGCAAATTTAACCCGTTGCTTGGATTCTGTATGCGCAATAAACTTTTCATCAAACCCACTGGCACGTTGTCAATATTGCGGAACCAGCAATGCTGGCACACCACCTGAAACCGGAAAGAAAGGTCTGCGTAATGTATCCGTTGGGGCCAGTGCAAAGTACACAATTTCAGAAAAAGAATTAAAAAACGCACCGTCTGAACCTGGGCAACGGTATGTTTGGGCGCGCACAGAATGCACAAAAAAAGTCACAGGCTGTACCGACGACGACATTGAAACTGTATACGATACGTTAATCGAGCAATCTTGTGCCGCTGCCAAAGTGACCATGGATCGTGCAGAAAAATTAGAATCTTTGGCAAAATCCGCCACAAAATCCAAATCCAGTTGCGAATCATTAATTGATCAATGTATGACAATGGATAAAACATGTGCGGCAGACTGGCGTAATTGCAAAGAAAACGCCGATTTTGACAAGTTTTTTGCCAACTGCGGTATTGAAAACACTGGTTGCGACGAACATTTATCTGCGATTCGCGAAACATTGTTGGCATCACGCGACAGCGCGATAAAATCCGCAGACAAAACACTGGATGCGATTATTGCAGCATATCAAAGCAAGCGGACATCATTGCTTAACGACGCAAAAAATTCATGCGCAAACGACAAAGCCTTTAACAGCTGTGTTGCAACAGTATGCAGAAACAATATGACATTTGGCTGTCAACGTGTTGAAAAAGAATACCCCGAACACGCAGACAAAATCTTTTCGTCAGAAAACGCATCTGCTGCGGCACTGTGCGCATTCTATAAAACGGCATGTCAAACACTGGACTGATAACAAAAGCAAATAAATGACAACAAAAAAGAAATATTTTTATCACAATCTTGCAAGATATATAATTGGTCTGTGTGTAATAAGTTGCATTGGCACCGGCTATGCTGCAACTGTTGCCGCACGTGGTAAACCAACCGCCGCCAAGAACGCGGCGCGCGCCAGTACTGCTTCAACCGCTTCGGCTGTTGCAAAAACCGCTGCCGTCGCATCGGCAACCGCACCAGAAACGGCAAACGAAACCGACACATCCGCCACCGACCAAGAATACATTCAACCCCTGCAAAACAAATCTAGTATGTTCAACGACGTCTTTGGCGGCGGCAGTTCTGATGACGACGACGAAGACACTTCTGATATGCTGGCCAGAATCGCTGCATTTCGCGCAGGTGTAAACAACCAAGATACAAAAAATAAAAACAATTCTGCAAAACACAACGCCAACAAATGCGACCAAGATTTACGCCAATGTATGGCCGACAAATGCGGTTCAGATTTCAGAAAATGCGCCGGCGATGGTGACACTGCTTGGGGCGACAAATTAGACGCATGCCGTCGCGACACAACATGTACTGGTCACGAATACGCACTGTTCGCGCCTGAAATCAAAGCAGATCGTGATATAATGCAACAATTATCGTTATACGAAAGCATTATAAATTGCGGCAATAAATACAACAACTGTATTATCAGCGAATGTGGCAGCAAATTTAATAAATGTATTGAAAAAAAGGCCAGCGATTCCGCCATTAAAAAGTGCCAACAAATCGCCAAAGAATGTCAAGAACAAGATAGTGGTCTGTCCGCGCGCGCGATGGAGGCAATGGCAACTGCGCGAAACACTGCCGAATACACAATTGCCCATGACGAAAAACGCTTGTACAGTATGCGCGACAAAATGCGCGAAACTTGTACTGGATTGGGGGCCGCGTTTGACGAACGCACATTCAGTTGTGTCTTTACTGTAAACTTCCGCGCTGGCGATGACGATTCTGTTTACGCATCCAAGAAAGCCTATGCAGGTTCAACATTTAATTGCGACCAAAATTGGTTTGGGGTCGATATAACAACGTTTATGGAAAACGCATTTCGTTTAACACGCGAACAAAAATCCGCATCTTCTGCACTATTGGGTTCTGGTATTGGCGTTGGTGTTGGCTCATTAACATCTGGGGCAATCGATCGCGCAACTGACCGGGCCCAGGCCGAACGCGCATATGGTCAAGAACTGTGCGAACAAACCAACGGCACATGGAATAAAACCACACACAAATGCAAATGTAAAGATTCTACATATACATACGATGATGAAAAAGGCTGTCAACAAGACGAAGACGCAAAAAAACAGAAAACTTGTACAGATTCTGGCGGCAAATGGATAAAGAACAAAAAAGAATGTGATTGCAAAAATGCCAAAGGCACAAAACAATCCGCTGACAAATTAAAATGCGAAAAACAATAATGAAAACGATATTGAAAATCTTTATCACACTGATTATTACGGTTCCGTTTAACCGCGCATTTGCCGAGTGTACAAACACATTAAGTATTTTTGCACAATATTGCGACAGCGAAGGTTATTATACCGACGACAAGCCAGGCAGCGCCCCATCTTATGGGGAAATTGTACAAAATTGCAAGGACAACAAAATCATATTTAGATGCTATAAATTCAAAGATAGATATAAGAAAAACTTTCTGAAAAGAAAATTACAAGAATGTTGTGACCAAGAAAACACAATTATCACAATTGAATCAGCCACACGTCCCCAAAAACACATACATCGTGAATCTGATATTAAAACTGATGGCGGCAGCTGCGAACCTGATGGAATAAAAAAAGCAAAAAAGGGCGAAATGAAAAACGGCGAATGCCTTGTCACAAAATGCGACAAAGGATATGAACCGGACAAAACCGGTAAATCTTGCGAAAAAACACAAAAAACAAAGGCAAAAGAAGA
>JAZNGD010000008.1:0-8859 GCA_045576255.1 Candidatus Enterousia sp. | reverse complement strand
AGGCAGGATGACCTGGATCCTGGGGTCAAGCCCCAGGATGACGAAGAAGAAGTGGGGCCCGAAAAGCCCCAGGATGACGAAGAAGAATGATGACCTGGATCCTGGGGTCAAGCCCCAGGATCACGGAAGAGAGTAAGTTTGTTTTTTTGAAAAAGGTTTTTATAAAAATAAAAAAGAAAAATGACCTGGATCCTGGGGTCAAGCCCCAGGATGACGGAAGAGGCAGGATGACCTGGATCCTGGGGTCAAGCCCCAGGATGACGAGGGGGAGTAAGTTTGTTTTTTTTGAAGTTTTTCCCACAAATAAAAAGGCAGAATGACCTGGATCCTGGGGTCAAGCCCCAGGATGACAAAGAAGAATAATGACCTGGATCCTGGGGTCAAGCCCCAGAATGACAAAGAGGCATAATGACCTGGATCCTGGGGTCAAGCCCCAGGATGACAAAGCGGATGGATCCTGGGGTCGAGCCCCAGGATGACAAAGAAGAAGTGGGGCCCGACAAGCCCCAGGATGACGAAGAAGAATAATAACCTGGATCCTGGGGTCAAGCCCCAGGATGACGAAGAAGAATGATTACCTGGATCCTGGGGTCAAGCCCCAGGATGACAAAGAGGCATAATTACCTGGGTCCTGGGGTCAAGCCCCAGGTTGACGAAGTGGAAGTACTGGGAGGAAGATAAGGCAGAATGACCCGGATCCTGGGGTCGAGCCCCAGGATGACAAAGAAGAATGATGACCTGGATCCTGGGGTCAAGCCCCAGGATGACAAAGAGGCAGGATGATAATTTTTTATAAAAAAAACTGCCCGGGGGCAGGAAAAATTTATTTTCTTCTTATGTTTATTTTTTGTATTAATGCTTCCTCTTCTCCTGCGGCATATGTGCCTTCGGCTAATTTTTTTATATCTGAATCTGTAAGATTACAATCGCTGTCAAAATCAGCCAATGTCAGTTGTATTCTGCTGTCTATAAATCCAGCGGTAGTTTCATTTTGTGTATTTATGCCACAAATGTTTTGCGTATCCTTATTATTTATGGAAATAAATCGGTCTGAAAATACTAGTTTTGGTCGATTGCACGAATAATAATATTTTTTATCATAACCACCCGTGGTAGGCGTAAGGCCGCGATTTTCCAGTTTTTGTGTCAGTAAACAACGTTCATCGTTGGCGGTTGCAGAACATGTGACGGTTGGTTCGTCTTTGGCGGTGTAACCATGGCTGTCATCAACTGTTTTGTATCCGCAGTTGTCGCCCAAATTGCAACACCGTTTTACCTCTTGTTTTTGTATGTCTTGAATTTGCCAATGGATATCGTCTGCAAAGGCAGCCACGACCATACCGCCTTTCTTGTTGACAAGACTTTCACAGTCTTTGTTTGTTTGTATTGAGTAACTGTTCCCATTAATCGTTGCGCGACTGTGTAAGTTATATTTGTTCGTAAAGTTTAACAAATTGTTGCAATAGTTTTTATATTGAATTTTTTGGTTGTTTTTGTCAGTTTCAGAATCAATATTGGCGATGTTGGTATTATGTATGTCAGTTACTTCATACGGTGTTGGTTTGGCATCAACGGCCAAGCCAATTGTTGGCAAGACACTTAACATAAAAAACATTGATAAAAATTTCTTCATTTTTTATTTCCTTTGGCGTGTACTATTTTAATGCTTCTTCACAGCGTTCTGCCGCTTTTACCAATTTGTTTGCCAGTGTTATCAAACTGATGTTCAATACAGTATTTGTTGCACCGGTGGCAATGTTGGCGCCACTCATTATATTTGCGGCTGTATTTAAATTTTTAGACTTTTGTTTGTCTGCGTCTGATAATTGAACGCGGTTTTCAATGTCTGTATATTTGTTTGAATTAGCGATTGCACTGGTCGCAGTACCTGCAACACCAATCGCACCACCTGCAATCGATACGCCCATCGAAGCTTTCATACGTTTTTCAATTTTTTCAATGTCGTTGGTGTCAATTTGTTTGCACCATGTTTTGGCCTTGTCGATTTTTGCCAAAATTGGGGTTTCCATTGCGTTCATCCCAGCCGATTTTAATGCCGTTTCGGACGAAGACAGCTTTTTCACCATTTCATTGCACGCACTGACTTGTTGTATCAATTCAGATTGATCCATATTGCGGCCAGATATAATTGCCGTTGCCAGATTGGTTCCAACTGTCCCAGCCATCAAACCAGTACGCCAATTTCCCAATTTTTTTGATTGGTCGACTTTATCTTGGACGTCGTCGTCGCTGTTCGCGTCCGCTACCTCAGCCAATCCTTTGATTACTGTCTCGTAAAATTGTTCGTCGTTGCCGGGGTTTTGACAATTGTTATTTTCGCTGCAAAATTCGGTAATCATTATGTCGATATCTTCATCGGTCGCAGCCTTTTTAATGCCGGTCACCAACGCGCCAGTTGCCGCTGCAGTCCCAACGCCAGAAATTGCGGTGTTAGCCTTGGAAATATTGGCGACGCGGGCGATTTCATCGGACAAATTGCCACACACAATTTTTGTTGCGTTATAAACATCTTGTGCTTCGTTCAGCAACATATCGGCGGTACTAAAATCGTTGCCTGTTCCAACCCCAGGCATAGGAAAGCTGAGTGCGTGTGCAGCACCAGTCATGCCAGTTAATAACCAAGGTAATACAAAAATCCAGCGTTTCATTTAGAATACCCTTTCTTTCTTGGAAAGAATTGTACCAGATATTGAATGTTTATACAAGATTTATCTGTTGGTCAGCTGCAATTCAATGCGGCGATTTTTTTGCAGACTGGCTGCATCTGTGCCAGATGCCACAGGATACATATCGCCAAATCCGGTTGGAATCAAGCGCAATTTTGAAACGCCAGCTTTGTTTAATGCTTCGGCAACGGCGGCTGCGCGCAACATAGATAATTGTGTGTTGTTGCGATATGCGCGCGTGCCAGATATAACAGCCTTGTTATCTGTGTGTCCGTCAATGCGCACAATCCAGTCAATGTCAGATGGGATTTTTGTTTCCATATCTTTGATTGCATTTGCGATTAATTGCAATTGCTTTTTCCCGTCCGCAGTCAGTTTGTATGAACCACTGGGGAATAAAATATCGCTGTTTATTATAAATCTGTCGCCGTCGGATGTGACGGTTGTCGTATCGCCCAGCGCCAATTTAATAGCCTTGTAAAATTCAGATTGATATTTTGAAACGTCGTTTAATTGTGCGACTGTTTCATTTAATTCTGCTACTTTATCGGCCAAGGCTTTGTTTAATTTTGTAGACATTTCAACATATTGGATTTCTTGTTCGCGCGATTTTTCTTGGGCTGCGTCCAGTGCGGCTTGTAATTGTATCAAGCGCGCATTTAATTCGGCAGTTTGTGCGCTGATTTGTTCTTGTAATGCTTTGCGTTCTTGTTCCAGTGCGGCCGCTTGTTCGGCGTTAATGTTGGCCTGGTCTGCGATTAATGTTGCCTGGGCCAGTTGTGCGGTTAATTCATCGATTTCAGCCTGTTTTTCTGCGATTTTATTTTCGTACGCGGTTATCAAGTCTTCGGTGCTGTTATCGACATTAACCAATTCGTCGTGCGCCAGCATTAACAACCGATTCGCTTCGC
The DNA here is from genome assembly GCA_045576255.1 of Candidatus Enterousia sp. Lineage (GTDB taxonomy): Bacteria > Pseudomonadota > Alphaproteobacteria > Rs-D84 > Rs-D84 > Enterousia. Next base: position 5,261 of record JAZNGD010000008.1, on the reverse strand, counting down.
GTTTATATGTTTCCATTTCTTGGATTGTTTGCGCCTGTTCGGCATTGGCTTGTTTTAAATCTGCAACTGTTTTTGCCCCAGATTGTTTGTTAAATATACTGGTCGTAGTCCATAAAAACACGAACATAATTAACAAAAATATCAATATTATGACCAAGTTAGAAAACAAGTCTACAAATCCTGGCCATGCGTTTGTTTGACTGCGGTATCTGATATTCATCATGGTTTATATTCTCTCTCTTGTTAAAGGGTTAATCTTCTGATATGATTTGCCCCAGTGTTTGGACACTTTTGGTTAATTCGTGCGTTGCCAAGTTGATTTTCGGCAGTATTTTTTCAATTTCATCTGATGTTGATATTTTTGTGCGTGCAGATAAAAAGTCTGTTAATGTATGAAGAATAGCATTTTGTGCAATTTGTACCTGTAACCCAAGAAAATTGACAATCAAGCTGCCGGCCAAGCCAAGCAAAGAACTGGTAAACGCGGTTGTCATACCAGACAGCGGTTTAGAAATACCAATCTGCATCGATTGCAAGACCGTTTCGTCAGAAAAATTTAAAGAACTGATTAATTCTGCAAAGCCGCCTACCGTTAAAATCAATCCCCAAAAAGTCCCCAACAACCCCAGAAATATAAGAGTGTTGATTACATATCGAACCGATTCGCGTGCGTCTTCAAAACGAACAATAACCATATTTGTCACATTATCCAGCGCATCTGCCGTTATGCGGCGTGGGTGCGATGACAGCAGTTGCGCCACAGGTCGTAACAAGTGTGGGGGCAAGGCAACCATACGATTGCCATGCGTATACCCATACAGCCATTTGTATTCAGGTGATAATTGAAATATCTGAACAAAGCAAAGGCCGACACCAAATAACGAAGTGCCAATAATTATGCCGTTCAACCATATGTTTGCGGTTGCAATCTGCATAAATTCGGCGTTGAAATAAATGACAAGCACCGCAACAGCTGCGGTAAATAATGCCATACGATTAAGAGCGGCGTGAAAATGCTTGCTCATTTATACAAAATCCCTGCCTTTGATAACAGGATAGTAAATTTTATCGAACTGTGTCAATAGGGATTATTCTGGTTCCAGGTCTGTTGTTTTTAGTTTTTCAATTGCGGCTTTGGCTTGTTCAAACAGTTTTTTTAATGCAGATGTTGCGGTATTATATGCCCCGCTTGGGGTGGGTGGGGTATCTGTGACTACGGCAGCTTGTGCTGGTGTGTTGGAAGATGTGTTTTGCGCAGATGGTTTTTTTTCTTCGTAAACACATTTACCACTGTTGCCTATTGTATAGCCGTGTTTACATTCTGTTGCGTGGCATTTCAGGATATCAGTATATGTGCATTTTGTTGCATATCCATGATGATGGTATACGCATACGCAATCATCGTTGTCGTTATAGGTCATTTTTTTACATGTTAAAACACCATATTTATCTTTGTTCAGATAATAACCTTGGCTGTTATCGCAATTTTGTGCCATGCAATCATCGCCAGTATATACAGCTTCGGTCCAACTGTCGGGGTATGTTTCTTTTTCACAATCTTCTTTTTTTATCAGTGGTATTTTTATTATTTCTAATATGCCTTGGTTTGCTAGGGCATTTGTTTCAATATCTTGTTTGATTTTTTGTTCTGTGACACCAGCTTTGTATTTATAGCAGCCGAATTTGTACAAATCTTTTGTGTTTTCGGTTGCAAACAGGTTTTCAGAATTATAAAACACGCCCTGGCCATTTTCGCAATATTTTGAAAGCCAAGTGTCGGCGGCAGAATGTTCATAGACGGATGTTATGTTGTATACAGTTATCGCCAAAACCGGCTGAAAATAAAAAATGATAATAACAGAAAAAAGCGCTTTAAAGTGGTTCATTTCGATTTATTATTTGTTGTAAAGTATATCATATTTTTTATTTTGGTTCAAATTTCATAAAAAAATCTTGATTTTTGTTTAAAAATCGCCATAATACGGTCTGTTCCTGCTGATGGCAATGGTGCTGTCGGCTGTATAAACCAAAGGAAATAAAATGGCTTATTATGAAAGCGTCTTGGTTTTTCGCCAGGACTTGACCGAACCGCAAGTAAAAGAAAAAGCGGCTAAGTTTTCAGAAATTATCAAAGAACTGGGTGGCGATGTTAAATCCACAGAATTCTGGGGATTGAAAAATTTGGCATACGTAATTCGTAAAAACCGCAAGGCTCATTACGTTATGTTGAATATCGAATTGCCTGGTGCACAAATCACAGAATTGGAACGTCGTTCACGTATTGATGAAGATGTTATCCGTTTCTTGAACGTTCGTGTCGAGGAATTGTCCAAAACACCTTCTATTATGATGAAAAAGAACACCGAGGAGGCAGAATAATGGCAGTTCGTGCAGCAATTTATCGTAAAAAATCTAACCCTTTAAAGGGCAAGGTTATTGATTATAAAGATGTCAAGACTTTGTCACACTATATCACAGAACGTGGTAAAATCGTGCCAAGTCGCATCAGTGGCGTTTCCCAGAAAGATCAACGTGCGTTGGCAACTGCTATTAAACGTGCGCGTCATTTGGGGTTGATGCCATTCGTTCGCAACAATCTGGGCTAAAAATAATTATAATGGATATCTGCTTGTTGTTGGCGCGTTTATGTAGCGTTTGTACACTGCACTTGCCAACAACGGCGCATCTATCTCATTCTAATTATTTTTTCAATAATAAATATTTGGGATTTAACCCTAACTTAAAAAAATATAAGGACAGATAAAATGAAAGTTATTTTGACAGAAAAAATTACAAAACTGGGTAATATCGGCGATACAGTCGAAGTTAAAACTGGTTATGCACGCAACTATTTGTTGCCAAACGGCAAAGCAATGCGCTTTACACGTGAAAACGTTGCATTGTTCGAAGCCAAAAAAGCTGAATTGACAGCACGCCAAGAAGCGGCCAGAAAAACAGCAGAATCAAACGTTGATGCAGTCAAGAATGCAAAACTGCATATGATTCGTCAGGCTGGCGATACAGGTCAATTGTACGGTTCTGTATCAACACGCGATATCGCACGTATGTTGAAAGAAGTTGCAAATGTTAATGTTGAATCTGCCCAGGTTATGTTGGGCGCGCCAATTAAATCTGTTGGTGCATTCGATACAAAAATTGCTTTGCATCCAGACGTTATCGTTCCTGTCAAAGTCTTTGTTGCACAATCACAAGACGAAATTGACGCGTTGGTTGCAGGTAAAGTTTTGACTTTTGGTACTAAAAAGACAGAAGAAGTCCAAGAAGAAAAAGCAACAGAATCAACAGAAGTTGCAACAGAATCAACAGAAGAAACTGTTGAAGAAGTGGCGACAGACGCTGAATAATTTTCTGAAATATAAAAAACGTCCCGTTTGGGACGTTTTTTTGTGTGTTTTTGTGTACAATATTTTCTTGATAAAATAAGTTTTCTTTGTTTAAATGACATTGGTTAAAAGGGTGATTTATCGACAGAAAGGGGAAGAGGTGATAAAGCTTGTTAAATTCTTGCTGTTAATTGTTTTAATCGCACCAACATACGCGTGGGGGTGTATTACCCAAACGACTGAAAATGCCTGCGGTATGAAAACAGGTTGTAAATGGGATAGTGTTACTAATCAATGTACTGAATGCGACACGGGGTACCATAGTCCATTTGGATCCACCACTTGTTCCCCATGTACGAACGGACCGGATGGCGCGGAATATCTTTATAAGGGTAAGGAAAACGGAGATTACGGTAAGTGTCCATGGTTGTACACTTGTGATACAAATGAACAGGTTAATTGTACACAAAATGGTAATAAATGGACGTGCAGTTGCGAAACTTGTACTGCTGGCAAAAGTTTTGAATTCTATTACTATTCAGATGATCAAACATATCCTGGTGACTCTTCTTGTACCGGGGCGAATATTGTGGTTTTAAGAATGCCTACAAATTATGATGCTTTTCCAACAGAAGAAGATGGGTATTTGTTTTTTTCCAAGACTGAAAATGGGGTTGAGGTTAAAGATGGGTTTAGCTTGGGAATTAATGTTGGCACGGCGTGTGACACGGTGCCTGATTTAGAAATAATAAACAATGGTTATGGGGATTACGAATGGTCTTGGAAGAATAGATCTTGTTCGGATAGAAGTGGTGACGTTGCAGATTGCGAAGTAGGCGACTGGAAGCGCGAAGACCCCACTTGTGAATTGTTTAAAGGCGATGGCGCCTTGAATTATCCTTTTGCTTGGGAATCAAAAGAACGGCTTAGACCCACCAGGTATTATGTCAAAAAAGGTAATGACATAATAGATATTTTTACACTTGTGACTGATGAAAATAAGGCTCTTTTAGCGCCTACGGTACAATATAATACTTTTTATGCTTTTGCTGATTATTTTTACCGGCTTGATAACTGGGAAAAGTTATTTGATTGTGGTAATCCACCAGATGGTAAATGTATATATAATTTATATGCGGACGATTGGCAACCTTGGCCGTATACGAACTTTGTTATCTATTTTGGTGATGAAGTTCTGATTGAAAATGCAGGCACAGAAGGTTATTGGAACATAGGACTAGGTTTTAATTTTAACGAAGCGTTTACATATTGCGAACCCGGTGAATATTTGCCAAGTAAAGTGATAATAGAAGATGAAATAGAAAATGCAACATGGAGGTTAGAAGCAACAATACCAGATGGTGGTGATTTGAAAATTGTGCCACCGTATGGCCGTAATTTTACTGGATTTTTAAAGATTGATGCCGAAGGGACCAATGATTGTCCAGAGGGTTATTATTGTAATGAGTGCAGCAAAAACAAATGTCCAACTGCGTTTACGTCGCAAAAAAAGGCAAGCGAGGCACAACATTGTTATATAAAACCGAATGTTAAGTTCACGGATTCCAGCGGTATGGGGTTTTTTAGCTTGCCGTCATGCAATGGTATTGGATGTGTTGGTGGGAAAATCAAGGTTAATTATAACCCGGATCTGAAGCTGCAATAACTTTTTGCATCTTTGTCATCCTGCTTTGTTACCCCACTTCTTTCCGTCATCCTGGGGCTTTTCGCCCCCCACATCCACTTTGTCATCCTGGGGCTTGACCCCAGGATCCAGGTAATTATGCCTTTTTATTTGTGTGCGCGTTGCGCACATTTACCTGGATTCTGTGGTCCAGCCACAGAATGACAAATTTTTTTTACAAAAAATTTTTAAGTGGGAATGTTCAAAAAAAACAAACTTAAAAACTCCCCCCG
>JAZNGD010000007.1:0-18030 GCA_045576255.1 Candidatus Enterousia sp. | reverse complement strand
TTGGGTCTATGGTAAACAGTGAATTTCCAACACGTGCAGAAATTACGGACGTGGCAAACGCTGCGTATTTGCGCGCTGATTCAACGATGACATCCGAAGAAACAACAATCGGTATTAATCCTGTTAATACGATAAAAACGATGGCCAGTATTTTGTCTTATGCGGACAAAGATGCAATTGATAATCCATATGATTGGTCACGTGTCGAACATGTGCCAGAAAATGATTGGTCTCGTTCTGTTGCGTCAATGGCATATTTGAATAAAGCGTCCGCGATAGTTGTTTTTGCGCGTGATACGGTTGCAGTATCTGAAATTTCGTGTCGCAAGCCTGATATTCCAGTTATTGCTGTATGCAATGAATCTATTATTGCCAATCAGTTATGTTTATTACGTGGTGTTTTTCCGATTTATGATAACGAATTGTTTGGTATGCGCGATGGATTTAATGCGGCGCGCAAGTTTCATATAAACTCGGGGAAATTAGTTATCGTAGATGAAGAGAAAATAAGTCTTCGTACATTAGATTAAAAAATGCCCGGTTGGGCATTTTTTAATGGTTGACCCAATGTTTGTTTTTTTATTAATATTATTTTTATGGGAAGGATTTTCAGTTTTATTTGTGCGTTTTTGTTATGTGTGTCTGCAAACGCTGCGCAGTATCGTGCGGCCTTGGTCGCTGATATGGACACTGGTCGTGTCTTGTATCAAGAAAACGCAAACCAGTTAAATTATCCGGCCAGTTTGACAAAAATTATGACATTGTATTTAACTTTTGATGCCCTGGAACACAAGCGACTTGATTTGAATGATTATTTGATTGTGTCTTCTGCTGCGGCAAATGCAGAACCTGTAAAGTTGGGCTTGGCGGCTGGTTCTAAAATAAAAGTCGACGATGCAATCAAAGCCTTGGTTGTGTACAGTGCAAACGATGTTGCACGTGTTTTGGCCGAAAATTTAAAGGGTGGGCAAGAAGGTTCTTTTGCAGATTTAATGACACGTGTTGCGCGTCAAATTGGACTGACAAACACTAATTTTGAAAATTCATCTGGTTTGCCGAATGATGATCATATGTCTACGGCGCGTGATATTGCTTTGTTGTCAATGGCTGTGTATAAACATTTTCCACAGTATTGGCATTATTTTGGGATAAAGTCTTGGACATATAATGGCAAGACATATACGAATGGCAATCGTTTATTAACTTCGTACGCAGGTTGCGACGGTATGAAAACAGGATATACAAAAAAATCAAAATATTCATTGGTTGCAACAGCGCGTCGTGGGAACAATCATTTAATGTCGGTTGTTTTGGGGGCTGAAAACAAAGATGTTCGTGCAAATGTTGCGGCGCAGATGTTAACACGTGGGTTTGCGGCTTTAAATGGTGGTGTTGTTCCTGCTGCTGAAACGACTCAGCCCAAGTACGAAGCGCCTGCGTCAAATCCAACAACAATGTCTGCTGCATACAGTGCAGCTGTATCCGCCCCAGCACCAGTGTTTTCGTCAGTTAAAAAGAATACAGATTTATCCGCGAAAACAGGTGTGCAATTTGGTGCGTTTTCTTCGAATGATGCGGCAACAAAACAAGTCAAAGTTGTGCAAGACAAATTGGGTGTAAATGCAATCACAGAATCAACAGGAACTGGAATGTATCGTGTGCGTGTGTATGGTTTAACCGAAAGCGCGGCCCAACAATTAAAACAACGTGCGATTGCAAACGGCATTGACAGTTATGTTTTTCATTAGTATCTTATAATCGTTATGAATCCAAAGATAGAAAAATTAATAAAGTTATTTGCAAAATTACCACGTGTGGGAATGCGTGGTGGTCAACGTATCGCGTTGTCTTTGTTGCAAGACAAGACAGGGCGTGGGGCTGCGTTGGCTGCTGCTATATCGGATGCGATTGAAAATGTTGCGCCTTGTTCAAATTGTGGTGTTTTAACAACGCGTGATTTTGGTGTGTGCGAATATTGCCGCGATACAGCGCGTGCGAATGGTATGTTGTGTATTGTTCGTGATTTGTCAGATGTTTGGACTTTGGAAAAGTCTGGTGTTTTTCATGGGCGTTATCATATTATTGGTGGTTTATTATCCGGTGCGGCTGGCATATTACCCCAAGATTTAAATGTTTCGAATTTGCGTCAACGAATGACAGATGAAAATATATCAGAAATAATATTTGCATTGCCGAACACAGTAGAAGGCAAAACGACACAACATTACATTATGTCTGTATTAGATGCTGATACGAATGTTGCGTTTACAGAATTGGCGTCTGGTGTTCCTTTGGGGGGCGATTTAGATTATCTTGATGATGGAACTTTATCGTTGGCATTTGGGGGCAGAAAATCAATATGACGGACAAGATTTTATCTTTACCACCTGTTTCTGAAATGATGCGTCAATCTGGTTTAGAACCCAAGAAGCAATTCGGACAAAATTTTTTGTTTGATTTAAATTTAACATGTCGTATTGCGCGCAGTGTGCCAAATATTACAGACATTCCTGTGGTTGAAGTTGGGCCTGGGCCCGGTGGATTGACGCGTGCAATTTTGATGTCTGGTGCAAAACGATTGGTTGCGATTGAAAAAGACAAAACGACCCAGCCTATATTATCAGAAATTATTTCTGCTTCGGATGGTCGGTTGGATGTAATATATGACGATGCTTTAAATGTTGATTTTTCTTCGCTTGGTTTTTTTGAATATGCGGTTTGTGCGAATTTGCCATATAATGTCGGAACGGAATTATTAATTGGTTGGCTGAAAAAAATTGCAAATGGTGAAAGAATCAGTTCTTTGACTTTGATGTTTCAAAAAGAAGTTGCGCTTCGTATTACCGCGCGTCCAGGCGATGAACATTATGGTCGTTTGGCTGTATTAACTTCTTTGATTGCGGATGCTAAAATTTTATTTGATGTTCCGAACACTGCGTTTGTTCCGCGTCCCAAGGTTCAAAGTGCGGTTGTACAAATTATCCCAAACGCGCAAAAAATATCTGCAATATCAGACTTGTCCAAGATTGAAAAAATAACTGCGAAATTATTTGGCCAGCGTCGTAAAATGATACGTGCAATAATGCCGAATGTTTGTTGGTCTGATTTTGGTTTGGTTGGAACCGAACGTGCAGAAAATTTATCGCCAGAAATGTTTGCGCTGTTGTCGAAAAATTTGCTATAATGTAAAAGATATTTAAAAGAGAGAGAAATGTCTTTATCAATATTGTTCTTTTTTGGGATTGTTTTTCTGTTGGTGTATTTATTGCGTGCTGCAAAAATCGGCGCATTAGTTGCTTTTTTGTTAACTGGTATATTATCGGGTCCGTATGTTTTGAATTTATTTAATCTTACAGAAACTTGGTCATTTTTGGCTGATATTGGTATACTGTTTTTATGGTTCAGTATTGGGCTTGAAATAAATATGCGTCGTTTGTGGAATTTGCGCAGGATTGTTTTTGGTTTTGGCGCGTCTCAGGTTTTAATGGTTGTTGTTATGTTGTTTCCATTGTTGTTTGGGGTTACAAATTGGGGTGTTTTAGGCTGTGTGATGATTGCGATGTTGCTTGCCATGTCCAGCACGTCTGCCGATTTGCAATTGTTGTCTGACAGACATCAGTTGAATACAGATATGGGGCGTCAAACCTTTTCTATTTTATTATTCCAAAATTTATTATCAATACCGTTGTTGGCGATGTTGCCTGTTTTTACTGGTAAAACATTCAGTCTTGGTGCAATGGCCATAGATGTCGTGGTTATATCGGTTGCGTTGGTTATTGCGGTGATGGTGTTGGGGCGTTTTGTTATAACACCGCTGTTGCGTCAAGTGGCGCGTTTGAAATCCAAAGAAGCCTTTTTGTTGGCTGTTATATTGAACATAGTTTTATGGGCTGTATTGATAGATTTTATGGGGTTACCATCGGGCCTTGGTGCGTTTTTAGCAGGTATGTTAATGTCTGAAACGATATATCGTCATCAAATATCGGCAGAAATTTCGCCTTATTCTATATTGTTTTTAGGATTGTTTTTTGTGTCATTGGGTCTGGGGTTAAATTTAGATTTAATTTTATCAAATTGGTATATTGTACTGTTTGGAACCATTGCTTTGATGGTTATAAAATTCTTTGCGATGTTTATAGTTGCGCGTGTTCGTGGTATTGATATATCGTCTTCTATAATGACTGCGCTTATATTATCCCAAGGCGGCGAATTTGCATTGTTGATGTTACAGACCATGAAGTTCAGTGGTATAGAAATAATTCCTGCGTCGCACAAAGAAATTTTAACAGCAGTGATTGTTTTGTCTATTATGTTGACACCGTTGGTAATAGGTGTATACAGCTATTTGCAACGTACAGGAAGAATTTCATCGCATCGTTTTGTAAACACAGATAATAAAAATTCTGACATTGTTCCCCAAGTTGTTGTTTGTGGTTTTGGACGCGTGGGGCAGATTATTTGCCAAATGTTAGACGCGTTGTCTGTTCCCTATGTCGCTGTTGATTTAGATGTCAGTTCAGTTATGATGGGGCGCGAACAAGGTTTTAATGTTATTTATGGTGATTCAACAAATCGTGACGTTTTATTAGATTGCGGTTTGGCACCACGCAAAACCAAGGGTGTTGTTATTGCGCTTGATAATGCAACGACTGCACGTGCGGCTATTTTGACAATCAAGTCGATTGGACCGCGTATTAAAATTTTTGCCCGCGCAAGAAATTTGGCGGATTCAAAAATTTTGGTTTCCGAAGGCGCTGATGTTGCGATGCCAGAAACGATTGAGTCATCATTTTTCTTGGGATACAGTATTTTATCCCAGATTGGTTTTTCTGATAGTGATATTGATTCTTTGTTGAACGAAATGCGCGCAGACGATTATGCGGCATTGTCTATGGTCGTTTCGGACAAACAAGATTAATATTTTGTTTGATTTTACGGATATGTATTGTTATATTTCAACCAGAATAAATCAGGAAAGGTAATTATGAAAAAAATGTGGATTATTTTGTCGGTGATATTCGGTTCTGTTTTATTGGACCAATTAACCAAGGGAATATTATTATATTTGATAACCGGCACTGTTCCTGTGTCTGGTTCTGCGTGGTCAGTTGTGCCTGTGCCATATTTAATGACCCAGTTATCAGATTTCTTTAACATTGTGTTTACGTGGAATCCTGGTGCGTCATTTTCAATGTTTCGCGCATTGGGTGAAAGCGCGCCTTTTGTCATCGTTTTGGCAACAAGTGCAATTATTGGTTGTATTTTATATTATTTGTTTGCGCGCGCCAAAATATACGAACGCATTCCGTTGGCGTTAATATCTGGTGGTGCGTTGGGTAATTTAATTGACCGAATACGCTTTGGTGCGGTTATAGATTTTCTTGATTTTCATATTGGTGGTTGGCATTGGCCTGCATTTAATATGGCCGATATTTTTATAACTGTTGGTATTGGTTGGTATTTGTTAAATATGTATCTTGCACGCAGACAATGTTTAAAAGCAACAAAGGGTGAAAAATAATATGGTTCAGTATATGGATAAAAATTCTGGTTTTAATCAGTGGAATGCGAACAGAAATTCATCAAAGAAAAAATCTGGTTTTTCTGGTTTTTTATGGTGGTTTATTGTGTTTTTGGCTGCGTGGTGGACGATTGGTGCAATTATGTCCCCCAAGCCCCAAGCCGTTGAAGCAGAAACGGTTGAAACGGTTGACTTGTCTTCGGTGCCACAGCACGAATTTATTTCGGATAAATTGGCAGCGACGGTTCAAGGTTTGCGAATTTCGAATGTTCGATTAAATGATTTTACAAAAACGCCTGATTCCAAAGATTCTGTTGCATTGTTGTCTGGCGAAGGTGCATTCATAGAAACAGGTTTGTTGGCCAGTGGTACTAATGCGCCTGTTTCCACGACACAATGGACGGGGCAGGTTGAAGAATACAAATGGCGTAATTCTGACAAAATTGATTTCTTGCGCAACATAACATCAGATGGTTATGTTTTGTCAATTACAGACACAATTAAAAATGGGTCTGATAAAACGGTAAGTTTTACACCTTATGCACGTATCGTTCGTGAAAACGATATGAAATCTTCTTCTGGGTTAAAGACAGGTTCTGTTGTATACGCCAATTCAGATGTTGAACAAGAATATTGGAAAACGTTAGATAAAAAATCGTATGCGTATTCTACAACGAATGGTTTTGCGGGTTTCGCAGATCAATATTGGGAAACGGTCGTTTCAATTGACAGTCCTGACCAGACGATTCGTGTGAAAAAATCTGGCGACAAATATGTTGCGGACACTGCTGCTGGCGCTGTATCTGTTGCGCCAAATCAGACTACAACAATTACAACAAATATTTTTGTTGGGCCGCGTGATCAAAGTGTGCTGGATACAGCAGAACAAAAAATCAAAGGTATATCAGAAACGGTTGATTATGGGTGGTTTTGGTTTTTGGCACGTCCGATGTTGTGGGTACTGAACGGGATTCATCACGTTGTTATGAATTATGGTCTTGCGATTATAATAATGACAATTTTATTACGTTTGATGATGTGGCCATTGACGCGTAAATCTTATGTCAATATGGCTGCGATGCAAAAGATGCAACCAGAAATGCAACGCATTCAAAAACTGTACGCAAATGACAAAATGCGTATGCAGATGGAAATGATGAAATTGTATCAGACGCACAAGACATCACCAATGTCTGGTTGTTTGCCGATGCTGATTCAGATACCAATCTTTTTTGCGTTGTATAAAGCACTGCTAGTTTCTGTACAAATGAGAAATGCTCACTTTTTATGGATAACTGATTTGTCGGCGATGGACCCTTACTTTATCTTGCCGATATTGATGGGTGCGACAATGTGGATACAGCAACGTTTACAATCGCCATCTGTGCCCAAGACATCTGCAAATGATACAGTTGCCCAGACCCAGCGTGCTATGCGTTGGATGCCGATATTGTTCACAATAATGTTTGCATGGATGCCAGCAGGTTTGGTTTTATATTGGACTGTATCTAATATTTTTGGAATAATACAAATGCAGATAATCAAGAAACAAAGTGAATAAAAAAATCCCCGAATGGGGATTTTTATTTTGCAACGATAACCATCGCAGTTCGTAAAACATTATCACCGAACATATAACCAGATTGCATTTCATCGATGATTGTGTTTGGTGTTGCGTCTTGGACAGCGACGACTTGGATTGCGTTGTGATAAGTTGGGTTCAGTGGTTGTCCAACAGATTCTATTTTTGTAATACCGATTTGTTCAAACGCGCTGTTCAGCGCCATCACCATTGATTTTATACCTTCGTCATCAGGATTTATTTTTAGTGCGGCATCAACAGCATCCATAACAGGCAATATTTTTTCAGCCACACCCATTGCGCGATTACGTGCGCGTGATTCTGCGTCCAGCGCGCCCCTGCGACGAGTGTTTTCTAATTCTGCCGCCAATCGCAGATATTTATCATTCATTTCTGCCAATTGTTCAGTCAGTTTTTCGACTTGGTTATTTTCTTGTACATTTACGTCGTTTTTTTCTGGTGTCGCTTCGTCGATTGACACTTCTTCGATTTTTACTTCTTTTTCGTCTTTCATATCAGTTTCCATATTTTTATACAGTATATAATTATTTGACACTGGTTATTATAGGTATGAAATCGTCGCTTTTCAAGGATGCGCCGCCAACCAATACGCCATCTACATTTGGCACAGACATAATTTCAGCTGCATTTGTTCCCTTGACAGACGCGCCATACAACACAGGCGTGCCATCCAGTCCCATTTCTGTCAGTGTTTTTGCAATCAAAGTATGCGCTGTGGCGATTTCTGCGTGCGTTGGCGTTAACCCTGCGCCAATTGCCCAGCGTGGTTCATACGCGATAATAATATCTGTGCTGACATCTGATGGTACAGATTCACGAACCCCAGATTCGATAACCGCCAGTGTTTTACCAGCTTGCTTTTCATCCATTGTTTCGCCGACGCATATAATAGGTGTTAATCCATTTGCCAAAGCTGCGGTTGCTTTTTTACGTACAATATCGTTTGTATCACAGTGATATTGGCGACATTCACTGTGTCCAACGATTACGTATTTTGCGCCTGTATCAGCAATCATTTTTGCAGAAACTTCGCCTGTATAGGCACCATGGCTGTGTTGGCTGACGTCTTGTGCGCCGACAGATATTTTTTTACTGTCCACCCCCAGCATAGTAAAAGGCACGCACAAAATAATTTTATTTTCAGTGTTTAATTCGGACAAATCTTGAATCATTTTTTCAAGAATTTTTTTTTCGCCATTCATTTTCCAATTCCCTGCGATAATTTTCATTGAAAATCTCCTTTTTTCGTTGCTTTTCTATGTATTATTTTGCTATGGTATCGCAAAAGGGGAACAAATGCTAGAATATTTAAGAAATGCATCAGAAAAATCAATATCCAAGATTTTAATCAGTATATTGGCATTTTCATTTGTTGGGTGGGGCGTTGCTGAATGGATTTTTGGTGGCGCTGTTGGTGATAATACTTTGTTGCGCGTTGGAAGTGCTGAAATTACTGCACAGCAATTTAATTCTGAAAAGAATACTCAATTGGCACAGATGACACGTGAAGAACAGCGTGCTGTTTATGCTGATTCTGTTGCGCAAAACGCATTTAATCAACAGGTGTTTAAATCATTGGCAACACACCAGATGATACAAAATCGCGCGAACGATTTGGGTTTTGTTGTCAGCGATAAACGAATCGCACGTGAAATTCGTGAATTTCCTGAATTTCAAATAGACGGTAAATTTTCGACTTTTGCGTTTGATTCTGTGTTGAATAAATCCGGTTATACAGAAGCGCAATTTGCAGACGTTTTACGCAGCCAAGTTTTGCGTTCAATGGTTTTGGGCGCGATGTCTGCGCCGATTCAGGTTCCTGAATTTGCATTAAAGGCGGCATACAATGCACGTTATGGAACGCGCGATATTGAATATGCGACTGTAAAGTATTCTGATTTCAAAGTTGGCACCCCAACTGACGAACAACTGCAAGTTTATTATAAACAAAATCCCAAAATTTTGCCGGAAACACGCGCTGTGTCTTATATATTGATTTCTGGCGATTTAAGTCAGCCTGATAAATACGACGCTGCGTATACGACGGCTGTCAAAATTGAAGACGATATTATCGCTGGTGAAACAATGAAAGATGCCGCAAAAAAGCACAATGCAAAGTATGTCGACGTCAAGGCATTTGCGCGCGATGAAAAATTATCGGACAAGATTTTAACAGATGCGATGGTTGCACGTATCTTTGATATGGAACCTGGTCTGGAAAGCGAAATGATTGAAACCAAAGACGGTTTCGTATTTGTTCGTGTTGAAAAAGTTAATCCTGCGCATACTGCTGAATTTGCAGATGTTAAAAAATCTTTGGTTTCAGATTGGGTAAAATCGGAACAAAAGAAACAGGCTTATGTCCGCGCAAACGAACTGTTGGTTGACTTGAATCAAGATGGAAAATTATCAGGCAAAAAGTCTGCAAATGTTTCACGTACATCTGGTGCCCCGACAGACGTTTTGGTTACTGCATTTCGTAATTCTGTAAATCAAAATTCAATTGTTGCTGCCCCCGATGCGTTTTATGTATTGGCTATCAAAGGCGCGAACGCACCAAAAGCAGATAAAAAGAAAATGGATGATTTGCGTCAAGAATTACAGAATATGTCCGCAACTGGTTTGCAAGAAGATTATAATTCTTTCTTGATTCGCGAATATCCAGTTGAAATTAACGAAAAAGTTTATAACAGATTATTTGCAAAATAAAAAATCGCCCCCTGTGTGGGGCGTTTTTTTTGCAAAAGCTTTTGTCATTCCGGTGTCGTAACTTTGACAGCCACACCCATTTATCAGGTAAAAATAGTCCCCAAACAGGTGGGGGACGCCAATGAAACATTTCAATTGCGGAATTTTTTATTTTTGTGTCAAGTACTTGTATAAAGCAAGCGGCGTCTGTATTGTATTTTTTTTCAGTCCGATTACAGCTTTTGTAAAATTCACACATGTCATTGCATTTATATTTATAAAATCATATGACACAGAACCGATAATATACACAAATCGCCATCCGTACTTTTGAAGAATTTTTAAATCGCGCATTTGCAATATGATTTTTTTAACATTTTTTCTTTTTATAAATTGATACATAATGATTTTATCTTTATGTACCAATATCGGTGCAGTATGTTTAAATTTTTTGCACAATATTCGCGGTAATTTTTTTGACGTTTTATCACAGAAAGCAACAATAATCATATTTAAATCCTTAATTTTCTTTATTCAATCCAACCGTATTTTTTTGCGGCAAAATCTAACACATCCATTGCTTTTTTCCATTCTGCCGCGTCTTTGTTTTCATTCCATATATATTGATGAGGCGCGCGTCTTTTATCGCCGTATTTTTTCATAACAGCCAATTGTTCGTCTGTTAATCTTCCTGATAAATACAGTTTAGTTATCATTGTTTCTATATCCAGTATTTCACATGGTCGTCGTGTTGGGTTTGCGCGCGCGCGTGAAAAGTCATTACGAATTGAACGAGAATATAAAAACCAGAACCACAGTTGTTCTGCTGATTGGAATTTTTCTGCGATTACGATAGTTTGTGTTTGTGACATTTTTTTCTCCTTTGTTTTTTTTAAAAGTTTATATATGATATATAACCCAAGAATTAATTCCTGTAAACGATTACAACCGTTGGTTGAAATCTGAATCGGAAATCTGAATCGGAAGTCAGATTTTGATTTTTGTTTGCGAATCGTTTTTTTTGTTATATTTAAGTTGTTTTTAATAAAAAAGTACGCACAAAGCGCACTTATAATTCGAATCGATGTTTTATGTATTGATGTTAAAGCATTTTTTGTCCTTTTGGGTTTATAGTTGAATTTAAAAACCCGCCATTTGGCGGGTCGGTTAATTATATCAGGGGTGGGAAACAATCGCCCCCCGTTGACGGACAACAGTTGAATCCAGCATCGCCCATGTCGGTATATATTTCACCTGTACAGCAACCGTCTGCATCAGGTGGCGTACCGTCTTCGCATGTTAATCCTGATTCAACTGCTGGTTGTTCATAAGGATTAACAACATATCCTTCTTCGTCGCGAACAATACCGACCATTTCTTCGTATGCAGCCTGTTGGGCTTCGCTGCGATTAGCATCGGTTCCGTATGTGGCTTGATATTTTTCCTTCTCGCTTTCATGATACGCTTCCTGTTTGATTTTGGATTTTGATGTATAATTTAATGATTCACAGTACAGCAAAATTGTTCTGTAATCATAACCACCGCATTCACCAGTCGCGCAGTTTGGATCTGCTGTTTTTTTGCCGTTTTCCTCTACGCAATATCCGCTGATATTAAACGAACGGACCTGTCCAACCCACGAACCGTCAGTAGCTATATCGGTACTATGTGCCCATCCTTCGTATCTTGTGTCTTCCCCATATGCAACAACAGCGCATTTTTTGCCTTTGTTTTCGGGATCGTTCGGATCGCCACATGTCACCATTAAATCAACTGGTGAATATACAGTAATACGTGTGCCAGCGGCAATTGTAAATGGTGGTACTGTATTATCCATCATATCGACCATTATTTTCTGGGCGACTTTATTCCACGCGGTAATAATTTCTTGTTTTGCCATTTCAGACGATTTCATTGTGCCGCTTTGTACAACTGTGTTATTATCCAAATCAATTTGGTTAACAAATCGTTCACTGATTGGTGCTATTAAATTCACAGCAGCAGGTACAATTGCTGTCAGCATTGGCATAAAGAATTGTTCCAGATAATCTGTACTGCCGTATCCTGGGATGCCAGAACGTCCTTGGGCGTCGCCAGAAAAAGGGCTTTTGTCATCACTATCATCAAAATTAAATTCCACGCCATTTGGTAATATAAATTGATACCATTTTATATTCATACGACCAACGGTTGTATATGGACCCGGTAAATCACCCGTCACATACCCCAATAACAGTGTCCCGGTTGGAATAATTACATTGCGTCCATTATCTGAATAAACATTTCTGTCCACTGTTGCGCGTACAGGCAAACGATTGTCTTTCAACGCGTCGGGGTCTGCCCGAACATCGGATACAATTGTTGCAGGAATTGGTTTATATTGCCGTAACAAGAACTGGCGATCATGTATCTTAGAAGATACAACCGCTGTACCCGATGACTCATATTTTACATCACGTTTACGTGGGCTTATTTTACTTTCAAAACGTTCAATTCCTTCTATACCCAAACGACCTGCGCCTTGTTGTTCGGTTCCAATTTGTGACAGTTCTTCAAAAGTTAACTGTCTTGCGCGATTGCGGACAACAGGCTCTGGCGCGTTTGACAGTTGTGGTACAGCCCCAGAAGAAATTACATTGTATCCTACGTGGTCTGCGTCAGAACCAATCCGTTTGCCTTTATCGCTGATTGACATAATCAAACCAGTATCAGGGTTATAAGTTCCTGTTGGGCTGTCGCACTGTTTATCCGAAAAAGGATGAAAATAATATGCGCCACCTTCGGGTTTTATCCAGCCAATTTGATTCCCAGAATTGTCATATCCAGGAAACGCAAAATCCGAACAAGTTTCGATTATTTCAGGCAATTCCTTTTCTGGTTCAAATGAAACAGGTGGTGCAATTATATCAATTTCCTGTTTGATTTTTTCTTTTGTATCCAATGGGCTATATTCGTCTGTGATTGGTTCGTCGATTGGTTCGTCAATAGGTTCATCAATAGGTTCATCGATTGGTTCATCGATTGGTTCGTCAATAGGTTCGTCGATTGGTTCTTCTGCATATTCGTCTTTGTCAGATTGTTTTGATTCAGAAACGAACGGTGCGGTATCGTTGACAGGGGCGCTTTGTTCGATTTTTTTTGCCTTGGCACTTAACTGAACGTTTATTTCATTTGTGCGTGTCATATCTTCATTTTGGTCAGCGTCATACCACTTTACTGTGATTTTTGCAGTGTCTATTTTCTGGACAGATTGTGGCGTGTACTTTACCAATATCGTACAAGATAAATCAGCATTAATTTGTCCCATTTTTGCACATGTGTCAGACACAGTCATATCTGGAACATCAGACGCAGTGACACTTGTCACCTTTACTGGCAAAGTTGCATTCAAAGTGACAGTTTCGGTTCTTTCAGTACCGATTTCTGTGTCTTTCATTATGACTGTTTCTGGTGCGATAATTAATTCGGGGGCCGCACGTTCCGTTTCGTCTGAAACCGCACTTTTGTTGCTATTGCCGATTAACAAAAACAACATTATAGAAACAACAATGAAAGCTGCAATTAACAGCAACCACTGCGTGTGTTTTGGCATATTTTTTTTAAATTCTAAAAATTGTTGTTTCAGTTTGCTCATTTTTTTTGAACCCACGATTAAAGACATTTTATTGCATACGAACGACACTGCAACTGTTGCCGCTGAATTTCAGCAATTTGTCACACAATGTTTGTGCGGCATCAATGCTGGATAATGGGCCGATACGCAGGCGATACAAACGCGCGCTTGTTGCGTCCGAACCTAAATCGCCAACGCCTTGCTCGTCAACTGCAAAGAACACATCGTTTTTGTAAGGTGTTAACAGGCCTTGACCATTTTCGCCACTGAACTTTGCCAACAAGTTTGTCCAATAATCTTCCAGCGCCTTGACAGAAGTGTCTGATTTTAATTCAACGGCGACACCGGATTGATTGCTGGTAATCAGTGGAATATTTGTTTGTGGCAAGTACGCGCCTGCTGTATTGCGTTGCTGTGGCAACATATTTACAACACTGCCAGACGACGGTAATGTTTGGGGAACGGTAAAGCCAGCTGGCATATATGTGCCAGCCCCATTCATTGGGTTAACCATTCCAGGGTTTCCGACATACATAGGTGTGCCAGTATATCCGACGCCCATACTCATTGCGGCCATACTGTCTGTATACGCGATGTTATTCAGCGATTGCCCAGATAACATACTTTGTGCAACATTTGCTTCGGCCAAAGCCATAACAGATGCAGTATCTGCAATCAAGAAAGGTTTTTCGCGTTTTTTGATACATACGATACGTTGGCCACTGCGCAGAACCATGTCGCCAACAGCTTCTACAATCAGCAATCTGCCGTCTTCGCCATCTGTTCTGAATCCGACTGGCGATTCTCCGCCTTCGACCATCAAAGATACCACAGGGCGCTGAGTCATAGAAATAACCTTGTCGCCAAAGTCGATATAAGTAAAGATTCTGTCACGCCATACGCGTTCGGGGGCAATTACATAATCATCAGGATTTGGAACGAATATATCCAAATCAAATCTGAATTCTGATGGATCTATTTTCATAGATTTTATCCATCCGTAATCTTCACCATCAACCCCAACTACACTGGAAGAAGTTGCTTTCTTTGTAAATATAGACTTTGCGCCACTGGTACTTGTCGCGCCCGATACGGTTGGCAAAGAACCGTTTCCGTCCAATACAATATCAACCTGAGAATATGTGATTTCATCAGAATTTGATGGTTCGCTGCGTAAATAGAAAATATATTTATTCCCAGACGTGCCAGTCACAATCAAATTGGTGTCAGAACCTTGGTTTTCCGGTGTGGGGGACAAGAATATTGTTCTGTCGCCTTGGGATGCGGTTATTTCAAAAATGCCGGAATTACCGATAACTGCATCAGCAATTTGTTCGCCGTTTGGCAGATTAACCATCGTCACCATTCCATTGCGCAACTTGATTGGCAACACTGTTCCGCCAGACCAAGACAATTGTGCGTACCCTGGTTTAATACTGCCTGCCGCCATATTGGCAGTTGGGTTGTTCCATGCATCTTGAACACCATATTCTTCGGCTTCTGCTGTGCAAGGATTCGTCATTTGGCACAATAAAGCCACCAAGCAGAAAACGGTCGCACTTAATTTTGATGTTTTTACAAAAGTCATTCCTTGTTCCTTTCGCTGTTTTTATATTCTAGTGTTATTTAAGCTGTGTGTCCAGTGGATCATCGTTGCCAGACAAAACAGTATATTCAACCACCTTGATTCCCAAAGGGTTGTCAATTCTATTTGACCATTTTATTTTTGTTCCTTCGTCGTATTTTATTCTTAATCTTATTACATAATCTTGGGACGTTGTCTGTCCTAAATCGTCTGTGCAAAAATATCTGAAATAAACACGATAAGACGCTTCTTCTTTGGCGGTCGCAGGCATATACATTGGCGCGCCATGAAAGTTTACATTACACGTTGCGTCGATTTTCGGCACGTTGCTGTTCATAATTTGTTGATATATTTTTGTGTCTGTAAAATTTTTATACACATCTGGTGTTGACATTGTGTGAACAACACCGTTTTCAGCATTCCATTTTTTGTGCATCACAGCAGCATTTGCGAAAATTTCATTTCTGTGACGAATGTATTCGCGGATAAAGGCCTTTTCGTATTGGTCAGTATTTGCATCTTTGGGCAGCATTTGTGCCAGCTGAATATCTTGGTTGTCGCGAATTGTTGTTGTTAAAAAGAACACCTGTGGGCGGTTAAGTGGAAACATATTATACACAGTTATGCACAGTATCGCCAGCACAACCAGCGCGGTTGCCAAAACAAACGTCATCAGTCTGGACAATAAAATCGGCGGTTCTACGCGGTTTTGCACAGATTCCTCTCCTTGTGTTAAGATGATTGTAGACAAAAAAACACTGTTCTTGCAAGGGAAAATTTGCAAAAACAAGCAAGTAAAATAAAATATATAGTATATAAAATTGTTCTTGCGCGATTTTTTTAAAAGTATTATAATATTTCCGCTTGATTTTTTGTATTCGTGTGCTATCTTTCCACAGACTGTTGTGTTGGCGCGCAGTACATCAGACAGGTGTCTTGTCGTTTCAAGGGGCATAGTTCAACGGTAGAATATCGGTCTCCAAAACCGCGGATGAGGGTTCGATTCCTTCTGCCCCTGCCAAGATAATGGTTTGGATAAATTATATAATTTAGGCAGTTTTTATGAAGAAAATACTTGAATTTTTTAAGTCGGTTCGCAGTGAATGGTTTAAAATTGTATGGCCATCGCGTGATACTGTTGTGCGTACGACAGTTATGATATTGGTGTTTTCTGCGTTGGCAACGCTGTTCTTTTTTGTTGTTGACAGTGTGCTGAATGCGATTGTTGGTTGGGTTTTTTAAAATACACAGGCAAAGGAAGCGTAAATGGAAGAAAAAATGCAGTGGTTCGTTGTTAATGTTCATACTAGCTGTGAAGACAAAGTCGCGCGCGGTTTGCGTGAACAGATTGACAAGCGTCGTTTAAATGCGCTGTTTGGTGAAATTTTGGTACCAACACGCGAAGTCACAGAAATCAAGGCTGGTAAACGTGTAAAAACTGAAAAAAAGTTTTTTCCAGGCTATATCGTTGTGCAAATGGTTATGAATAACGAAACTTTTACGCTGGTGAAACAAATTCCCCAAGTTGTAATGTTCTTGGGTGCAAGAAACAAGCCTATTGCGGTCACCGAAGAAGAAGCTCGTCGTCTGTTAAAGCAGGTTGAAGAAGGTTCGGTTGTTGCTGACGACGTTGAATACGAAGTTGGGCAAGAAGTGCATGTTATTGATGGTCCGTTTGCGGGCTTTAATGGTGTCGCATCCGAAGTTGATAATGTAAAACAAAAAATGACTGTGACTGTTCTGGTGTTCGGTCGTGAAACAAGTATGGAATTGGAATTCAGCCAGGTCGAAAGGGTATAGTATGGCAGATACGAAGACTGGAACTGTGGAATCGCTATTGACCTTGTCTCAGGCTGGGGATTTGAAACGGTTGACCCAAGAACTTGCAGAGCAATCGGAACAATGGGTTCGTGAATATAGGGCGCAACAGCTTCAGGCTCAAATAAACGCCCGGAAGATAAAACTTCACTAGGGGCAAAAAGTTTTTTGTGGTTTTCTGAAAAAAATACAGTAAAATCACAGCAACACGTGGTAGATACGCCATATCGTACCACGACACAAACGAAAAAAACGGAGTGAAAAATGGCAAAGAAAGAAGTCAAGGGATTGGTCAAATTGGTCGTCCCAGCAAAACAGGCAAATCCTGCGCCACCAATTGGTCCTGCGTTGGGTGCTGCTGGTGTAAATATCGCAGAATTCTGCAAACAGTTTAATGATAAAACAGCTGATAAAGAACCAGGAATGCCAATTCCATGTATAATCACTGTTTATACAGACCGCAGTTTCGAATTCATTATGAAATTGCCACCTGTATCATATTATATTAAAAAGGCATTGAAATTGAAGATTGGTTCCCACAAACCAGGTCGTGATTTTGTTGGAACGATTTCTCAGGCGCAAATCAAAGAAATCGCCGAAGCAAAAATGCCAGATTTAAATTGCTCTACCATTGAATCTGCTATGAATATCGTTGCAGGTCAATGCCGTTCAATGGGCGTAAAGGTGGGGGAATAATATTATGAAATTAACAAAGAAACAGCAAACTTGGAAAAACTTGGATACAGACAAAGTATATGCTTTGGCTGATGCGATTGACGCATTGCGTGAATACACTTCCAAGAAATTTGATGAAACATTAGAAATCGCTATCCGTTTGGGTATCGATGTCACCAAGGCAGACCAAAATATTCGTGGTATGTTGTCTTTGCCAAACGGTACAGGTAAATCTGTTCGCGTTGCAGTGTTTACAGCAAACGCGGCCGAAGAAGCAAAGAAAGCCGGTGCAGATGTTGTTGGTGGCGAAGAATTGATTGATTCTGTGGCTGCTGGTAATATTAATTTTGATCGCGTAATTGCAACACCTGATATGATGCCAAAAATGTCAAAAGTTGCACGTGTTTTGGGTCCAAAAGGCTTGATGCCGAATCCAAAACTGGGTACTGTGACAAATAACGTTGCCGAAGCGGTTGCGACGGCCAAGGCTGGTCAGATTGAATACCGCGCTGAAAAGAAGGGTATTA
>JAZNGD010000006.1:0-22007 GCA_045576255.1 Candidatus Enterousia sp. | reverse complement strand
AAAGCTGTTGCTAAAAAAGCATGTGCAAAAAGAAAATAATAAATATCCCGATTTCATAGGATGTTTTAATGGTCTGTAATTTTTACAGACCATTTTTTATAAAAGTATCAACCAGATATTTGTGCACAGTCTGGTTGATATTTTTTATGGACAATCTGTATTTAATACAGACCCGAACAGCTTTTTGTTTTCTGGCGCATTTTTTTGCATAACCAAAACGCAAAATAATACGTGCGATTGAATATCGCGCGGCCGTTTAATATTTAACAAAAGGATTTTTAAATTATGTCTATTTCTATAGATAATGTTTTCGTAAAACAATTCGAAGCTGATGTTCATTTGGCTTATCAGCAAATGGGCACCAAATTGCGTTCGACAGTTCGCAGTAAATCAGGAGTTGTCGGCGCGTCAACAACTTTTCAAAAAGTTGGGCGTGGCATTGCCAGCACAAAATCACGTCATGGTATTGTTCCTGTGATGAATTTGAACCACGAACCGGTCGAATGCTTGTTGCAAGACTATTATGCAGGCGATTGGATTGATTCGCTGGATGAATTAAAGACAAACATTGACGAACGTCGTGTCGTTGCGTCTGCTGGTGCGTATGCATTGGGCCGTAAAACAGACGAACTGATTGTTTCTGCAATGAACACAGCAACTGAAACAGTTGGCGATTATTCAACAGGATTGACCAAAGATTTAATCTTGTCTGCGGTTGAAGTTTTAAACACCAATGATGTTCCAGACGACGGTCGCAGATTTGCGGTTGTTGGCGTTCATCAATGGAATGAATTATTGTCGATGGAAGAATTTGTATCTGCTGATTATGTTGGTAACAGTTCTCCGTTGGTAAATGGTTTTGAAACACGTAAATGGTTGGGCATTAATTGGGTTTTGTATAATGGCTTGCCAGTCAGTGCAGACAATCGTGATTGCTTTATTTATCACGCGTCCAGCATCGGTCATGCGTGCGGTCAAGAAGTTAAAACAGACATTTCTTGGCATGGTGAACGTGCTGCTCATTTTGTCAGCAACAGTATGTCCCAAGGTGCGGTCTTGATTGATACAGATGGTATTGTTCGTGTTAAATGTTCAGATGCAACATCTGCTTAAACCTAAGAACACAATATTAAATTCAATTTAAAAAAAAGGAAATATTATGGCATTTCAGAATAAAAATTTATCTGTTATCGCGTATGCAAACGGATTTACATTGTGGCATTACAGTGCAGATGAAACATTGGCAACAATTTCAGCTAATGGGTATTTTAATAATGTAAAAACGCTGATGAATGTTGGAGATATTATTATCATTAATGCAACCGATAATACCGCAATCAAGAAAATTAACATCACAGAATTAAATGTGACAACAGTTGCATTAGCATAAGATATTTTTATTAAATTATTTTACAGACCGGTTGTTACGCCGGTCTGTTTTTACTGAAAAAAAAGGACAATCAATGTTTACAAAAATAGACTTGTGTTCAATGGCATTATTAAAATTGGGCGAAGAACCTGTGCAATCGTTTTCTGATGATTCTGTGACTGCAAAACTATCACGAACGCTGTATCAACCCATTGTTGATGCATTGCTGGCGATACACCCATGGCATTTTGCAACCCAGCAAATAGATTTGATTAAAAATTCAGATGGAAAATTTGTTATCCCATCGGACGTTTTACGAATTTTAAAGACCGAAGGCAAAATTATTGGTGACAATATTATTTCCGATAAAGACAAATTATCAATCTTGGCGATTGTAAAAACAGATTCTGTTTCATTTCCATCGTATTTTGTATCATTGGTCGCAACGCGTCTTGCAATGGAATTTTGCATACCTTTATCAGGCAATCAAAACGTGTTTCGTATGCTGGCAGCATTATATGAAACAGAATTACAAAATGCGAAATTTATAGACAGCACAATTGATGTTTCGAACAGCGTATCAAATTTTTCTTTAATAGATACACGCTTTTAATCAAAAGAGGTTTTATATGGGTGATTTTATAAAAACACAATCATCATTTGCAAATGGTGAAATTGCGCCAGAATTTTATGCAAATGATAATGTAAAAGGCTTGTCGCGTTTGGTTAATATGGATGTGACATCTGGTGGTGGTTTATCGCGGCGCAACGGGTTGCGGTATGTCGATTCTTTAAGGGGGGCAGCGCGTTTGATGCCATTTTCTGTTGCAGACAATGAAGAATATGTTATTGCGCTGACAAATTATCGTTTGTATATATATCAAAATGGTGTAAAAATCCAAGATATAATAACTGCGTGGCCGTATGAAGCTATAGATAAAATTCAATGTGCCAATCGCTTTGGTACTATGATATTTGTGCATCCTGATTATAAACCGTATGTTATAAAAAAAGAAAACGGCATATTTAAAATTTCAGATTTTGCGTTTTTTGTAAATGGCGCAGATTTGACCAAAAAAGAACCGTTTGTAAAATTTGACGATGCGCTTGGCGTGACGATAAGTCTGGGGCCCAGTGACCGTGGTGCAAATTATGCGACATTTACAACCAACAAAAACTTTTGGAATCCTGCGCATGTTAACAGCAGATTAAAACTGTTAGATTTACAATGGGAAATAGTAGAATACATCAGCCCAACACAAATCGTTGCGTATGTTAATGCTGTTTTTCAACGGCCATCCGATGCGGTCGCAGATTGGTACGAAGCGGCATTTAGTAATTATCGTGGTTGGCCTTGCAGTATCGCGTTTCATCAAGACCGTCTTGTTTTTGGCGGCACACACAGTTGGCCAGGTGGAATTTGGATGTCTTGCGTTGGTCAGCATACAAATTTTGATACGGGATCTGGTTTGGATGATGAAGCTATATTCGTATCACTGTTGTCCAAAGAACGCCAACAAATACACACGATTGTCAGTGGCGATGTATTACAGGTGCTAACAAACTCAGGAGAATGGACAATTTCGGGCGCACCATTAAGTCCAACTGTAATAGATATAAAACAGCACACTGCTTTTGGTGCGTATATGACAAAATATCTGCCACCACAAAAAATGGAAAACGCGACGGTTTTTGTTTCTGGAAACGGAAGTGATATTCGGCAGTTGTGTCAAGACGAAATTGGCGAAAATTATAATGCAAATGATTTGTGCGTGTTATCAAAGCATTTAATAAAACAGCCGGTTGATATGGCATATAATAAAATATCGCGCAGATTATTTATTGTATTGTCGGGTGGCAATATGGCTGTTTTGAATCATAATTCTGCGTCTGGTATTTCTGCGTGGGGTACATACGAAACGGACGGTTTGTTTTTATCTGTTGCGGTCAGTGATGGAAAAACATACGTTGTAGTTCAGCGTGAAAACGAATATTTTTTGGAATGTTTTGATGCGTCTGCAATGAAAGATTGTGTTAATCACAGCTTTTCGTTTGTTGCATCCGGTTTGCCATTGCAGGTGTCAGGTCATAATATTCGCAAGTTAAGATTACACAAAATATCTGCACGTGTTTTTAACACGAAATCAATATTTATAAACCAAAAACACATAAAATTACCAAATGAAATATATGCCGAAAATTCGTCAGGATTTTCAGGCGATGTTTCTGTCAGTGTATTAGGCAGTATTCAAGATACTTTTGCGCCTGTTTGGACAATACACAGCACAGATTCGTTGCCTGCAACCGTTTTATCGGTGACGTTTTCCGGGGCTTATTTTATTTAAATAAAAAAAGGATAAAAAATGGGACAACTTGTATCAGATGTCACAGACATCTTGGATTATAAAGATGAAAAAAAATCGACAAAATCACAACGTAATGAAATCTTGGCACAGATGGCATCCGACGAAGCAGAAAAAACAAACTTGGTAAAAAAAGTTTTGGCTGCTCAACGCGCCAAGTACGCAGCATCTGGCGTGTCCGGCAACAACATAACTGCGGATGCAGTATTAAAACGTTTGTTGTCAGAAACATCCGCACCATATGAAACCAAGCGTCAAAATAATTTATCTAAATTAAAGAAAACAAAAACTGGTAAACGTAATTTGTTGAAAAAGTTATTGTCCAGATTTGATAATTTGATCGATTAAACACAATTAAGTTGACAGAATTCTATAAGATTTTAGATGAATGGAACAAGATGCTTGGGTTAAAAACTCCTGAACATCATCGTATGATAATGCGTTTCTTGGTTGAAATATGGTCTTTGCCTCCGCATCGTGGTCTTTTAATGGCGTTCCGTCATTCTGGGAAATCTACGGTGTTGGGTATTTTTGCTGCGTGTGTTTTGTATTTGCGCCCAGAATCCAGAATTTTGATACTGTCTGCGGAAAGCACATTGGCATCTCGTATGGTGTCGCATATAAAACACATTCTTGAAAATCATCCATTTTGCACAGATATGGTTCCAGATAACAAAAAAGAATGGGCGTCGGGGCGTATAACAATAAACAGACCAATCGGAATTCGTGAACCGTCTGTAATTTGCCAGGGGGTATACGGAAATATAACTGGTATGCGTGCAGATTTAATAATATGCGATGACGTTGAAGTTCCAAATACAGCAAACACTGCACAAAAGCGCGAAAATTTGCGTGAACGATTGCGAGAACTTGATTTTATTTTATCGCCATCCGGTGCGATGATTTATATTGGTACACCACATACGTATGATACGATATATCGTGTCAGTTCATAGTACTGATAAACGTCCGTAATTTCCCCAACAAATCATCGCCAGGCGCACCAAACATAGGCAAATATGTTTCGTATTCTGGCATATCTGCTTGCACGCTTGCGCGTACCCGTTCCGTCAGTGGTGTTGAAATAATTTCATTTGCGCTGCGCCATAATCTGTAAGCGTTATAAGTTTGCTTTATCAACGCCCATTGTTCAGACATTTCTTTGTGGTCTTTGATTACGGCCTGAACAGATGTTAGCCATTCTTCGCCAAAGGTTTTGATTGTTTCGTTGGATAAAAAGTCGGCCAATCCTTGTTCATTTGGAATAAAGTTTTCTATGGCGCGTTTTAGTTTCCCCCACTGCACATCAGTCAATTTCACAGATGGAATCTGTTCTTCGGTCATCATACCTGCATAAGGCAACAGATTACGATCAATAGAATCCATCTGGGTATCACCGCTGCGCAAATTTTGGATATGTTTAACTAACAGTTTACCAGTTGGCAAATCGTTTAATTCTTGGATTACAGTATCATTTGCTTCTGCAATGAACACTTGATTAACAGTTGCCCAACCGCCGACGATAACATGTGCCTGGCGATACAGATTCAACAGTTTTTGTGCTGTTGCGCGTGTTTTTGCTTGCATTATGATTTCCTCTCTCGCTTTAATGTCGGTTTGTGTTATTCCATAACAACTGTGACAATTTTGTGCATTGTTTTCCCAAAGATTTTTTCTTCTGGTGATGCGATATGCCCATAGATATTGCCCTTGCTGTCTTGACGAACACTTACAATCTGTGCGGACACAGTTGTGTCAGTATCTAATTCGTCAAAGTCCAAATCCAAACAAACAGCCAAATCCCCGACCTTGGCAGGAGTTAACGCATCAGCAAACAAATACGACTTTTCGGGTATAAAGCCGCCCAATCTTTTTGTGTTTGGAACAACTGCATATATTCCTTTGCGTCCTTCTAATTCGATGGGCGTAACAATCATGGTTGCATCGGATTTTTTAAATGCGATTGATTTTCCAGAAGGAACACCGAACACAGGGGCCAACTTTTTGCGTGCGTTTTCGTACAGTTTTGCGCCATAAACATTACCGTGTATATCGATGCCAGGCATAGGGTTCCCAGGAATCAAGACAGACTTGACGCGTTCTTTAACTTTGTCGATATGTTTGGTCAGTTCGCCAGATTTATACAACGTTGCGATTTGTTTAAACATTTCTTCGACGCCCATTGCGAACGATTTTGCCAACGGTTCGATTTCGTTTTTATAAATTTCGCGCTGTCCGACTTCTATTTTATGGTACACAGACAGTGTCATTCCGGCGTCTTTGGCGGCTTGTGCGATAGTTTTGCCTTTGCCTTGGCGAATTTTCCGCAATCCGCTGCCGAAAACTTTCAAGCCGTTGTCTTCATTATCTGACACGCGGCGTTTGATTTCGTTTTGCCATTGATTTGCGACGTCATCAGATTCTTTGATAAAAATATCTGATAATTTGCATCCTAAAATATTACAGATGTTTAACAACTGTTTTTGGTTCAAGCGGCGAACGCCTTTTTCAATTTTTGATACTGCGGACAAAGACAAACCTGTGCGTCGAGCCAGTTCGGTCATTTTCATCCCAGCAGCCAAACGAATATTGCGGATATTATTTGGAAAAATAATTTCTTCTTGCGCCATTGCAAAACTCCTGTTAAATAGATTTCTTGACAAAATATTAGTCAATTTTTAGAAGTTATGCAAGTGAAATCAACAAATATTACAGTGGTATATCATCTGGTATATCATCTGGGTTTATTTCAGTTGGCATAGAATTGGGATCTGGTGCGAATGTTGCTGCTGTCACTGTTTGGGCAGGTTGTGCATATTCGTTTTCACCACGCGCTTGGAATTCGTCCAAATTATCGAACAAGCTGTAATCGCCAAAGAATGCAGTACGAACTGTTTCAGGTCGTCCATGACGGTTTTTTCCGATGATAATATCCGCCTTGCCGCGCGCGCGTTCCAGACGTTTTTGCCATGTTTCGACCATTGCGTTGTTTGTCGTATTAGACAGTCTTTCAGATGGGTCGCGATTTTGCAGATAATATTCTTCGCGATATGTAAACATAACAATGTCAGCGTCTTGTTCAATAGAACCAGATTCGCGCAAGTCTGCCAATTGTGGGCGTTTGTCATCGCGTGCTTCGACGCTGCGTGACAGCTGGGACAGGGCGATAACAGGAACATCCAGTTCCTTGGCCAGCATTTTTAATCCGCGTGTAATTTCAGAAATTTCTTGTACGCGGTTATCGCTGCGTTTACCCCCAGGCGATGTCATCAGCTGTAAATAGTCAATGACAATCAAAGCGATTCCGCCATGTTTTCGTGACAGTCTGCGTGCGCGTGTACGCATCATTGGCACAGACATTCCCGGTGTGTCATCAATAAACAGCGGCACTTTGGATATTGCAGATGCATATTGTGACATCTTTAAAAAGTCTTCGTCGGTCAATGTTCCTTCGCGCATTGAAGATGCTGGTATTTTCGATTGTGAAGACAAAACGCGCGCTGCCAATTGAGATGCGGACATTTCAAGGCTGAAAAACACAACTGCGCCTTTATAGTTTTTGTTTGCGCGACCGTATGCAATCGCGTTTGCTGCATTAAAAGCGATATTCATCGCCAACGTAGTTTTACCCATCGCAGGACGACCTGCGATTATAATCAAATCAGAATGATGCAAACCGCTGATTGATTTGTCCAGTGCGTTCAATCCAGTTGTCAAACCAGACAATTGCCCATCCGCTTTGTATGCGATTTCAGCCTCACTAAGTGCGGCTTGTAATGCTGTTTCAATAGAAGTCACTTCGCGTTCCGAAGACCCAGCAGTCGCCATGTCGAACAGTTTTTGTTCTGCAATTTCGATTTGGCGTATCACAGGGGTGTCCAAATCTTCGACAAAGGCTTTGTCTGTAATATCTTGACCCAGTGCGATTAAATCACGACGTAATGCGTGTTCATAAACGATGCGCCCATATTGTTCGACATTAACAACAGTTGCGCCTGCGCCAGACAGTTGGGTTAAATAATCAACGCCCCCAACAGATTCCAGCACGCCTTGTTGGTCCAGATAATTTTTTGCAGTGATAATATCAAAAGGTATTCCGGCTGCAAATTGTCGGTTCGCCAGTTTGAAAATTTCTTGGTGCGCAGGGTGCGAAAAATGTTCCGCCCTCAGGAATTCTGTCACGCGTTCCAACGCGCGATTGTTCATTAAAACCGCCGCCAATACGGCTTGTTCAGCTTCCAGATTGGTTGGTAATGTCTTAGGAGTAAAGTCCATGTCAAATTCCTTCTTTGGTTCCATAGTATATGAAAAAAATGCTTTTTCAACGCCTTTTTTATCTGGATATAAAATATTAAAGATTCCGATTATAGACTGCCGCGGAAATCCGGTATGGCCAGAAATGTTCCCAATTGAAAAAATTGAACAAATGCAAGAAATTGTCGGCCCCAGACATTTTTCCGCGCAAATGATGCTGGAATTTATTGCGCCAGAAAAAGCACGCCTAGATCCTGGTGGGTTGCACTTTTATGACGATGAATTTGAAGCGCGCAATGCAAAAATTGGCGAACACCAGATTTCAGGTTGTGTTTTATATTGGGATCCGTCCACAGGTCGCAGTAAACGCGATGGCAGTGCGTGTGTGCTGATATATCGCGATGATAAAAACAAGCGCATATTTATTCACGATATTTTGTATCTGACTGTATCTGATTCGGAACAATTTCCATTGTCGCGTCAGTGCGATATGGTGATTGATTTTATGAATGGGCGTGGTATTGGGCGCATAACAATTGAAACAAATGGTATCGGAATTGGTGTCCCAGAAATTATGCATGATTGCGCGCAACGTCGTGGTTGCAAGATATATGTTAATCGTGTGTCGCACACAAAATCTAAATCAGACAGAATCTTGGCGGCAATTGAACCGGTATTAAGTACTGGTCGTTTATATGCGCACACGCGTGTACAGAAAACTCCATTATTGTCTGAAATGATTGGCTGGTCACCAATTGCGTACAGTGGTCACGATGACGGATTAGACGCGGTCGCTGGCGCGATTGCGCAAATGCCGACACCAGTACGCCCACTGGGTTCCGCAATAAAAACATTTTCCGCCAACACAAATTTTAAGATTTAAAACAAACAAAAAAAAGGAAAACAAATGCAAAATAACTTACAACAAATGTATAAACGCGCACTTGATTTGCGCAGCCCTTGGTTAAATCGTTGGGATACAGCCTGTAAATATACAATGCCAAGTGCAGATGACGATATGGCCTTATTGTTTGATGCGACCGCAATGGATGCGGCAGATAATTTGGCTGCGTCAATATATACGTTATTAACGCCACCCGAATCAATGTGGTTGCAATTGGTTCCAGAAAGTTCGGAATCGCCTGATGCGCAAGTTGCCACAAATGTATTGCGTGCGCATTTAAACGATTCTAATTTTTACACAACTATTCATCAGTGTTATATTGATTTAGTGGTCTTGGGAACCGCGTGCTTGTTTATGGGGCAGAATCCGATTGGCGCATCGTCAGCATTTAATTTTTCCGCAATTCCGATGTCTGATATTGCGATTTTGCCAAACGCAGTTTTTCACACAACTTCGATGACCGCGCGTGAAGTTATGGAAAAGTATCCTACTTGGACGCCGCCTTCAAATTTACGCGAAACGATTAAGCAAAACCCAGATACCCAGTTAAAGCTGGTGCAAAGTCTGGTCGGAACGGATTTTACTGCTTGGCTTGATGTAGGTGGCGATATAGAAAACAATATCGTATCTGTGGGAACTTTTGAAACCAATCCATACATAATATTCCGTTGGTCTTTAAATACTGGTGAATTATACGGACGTGGCCCAGTTTTGCGCGCATTACCAGACATAAAAACCGCAAACAAAGTGGTAGAATTGGTTTTAAAGAACGCGACAATCGCGGTTTCTGGCATTTGGCAAGCTGATGATGACGGTGTTGTAAATTTAAATAATATCAATTTAACACCGGGGGCGATTATTCCAAAAGCAGTTGGTTCATCTGGTTTAACCCCATTAAAATGTGGCGCAGACTTTGATGTTTCTCAACTTGTTTTAAAAGACTTGCGTGAACGAATTCGTCATGCGTTATTAGCTGACAGACTTGGGTTATTATCCGAAAAAGAAATGACTGCCACAGAAATTGTTGCGCGTAATTCGGATATGATTCGAATATTGGGGGCCACATACGGTCGTTTATTGCACGAATTTATCAGGCCGCTATGTGATCGTGGATTACAGATATTGTCTGCACGCGGATTAATCGAACCAATCAAGCTGAACAGTGATGCAGAATTAAAATATATTGCACCAATTGCACAAATGGATGCGTTGGAAACGGTACTGGGGGGCACAATATGACAGACATTGAATTAGCTTATGCCAGAACATTTTCAACCGCGCATGGCGCGCGCGTATTGGAACACTTGCGAAAAATAACGATTGAACGCGTTTTGTCGGTCCATGCAACAGATGCAGAATTGCGCGCCTTGGAATCCCAACGATTTTTAGTCCATCAAATCGAAACCTTTATATCGCGGGGCAGGGGGGAAGACAAATGAAAAAAACGGCTTCTTCTGCAATTGCAATATTAGATTTTTTGCGCGACAGCTGGTTTTTAATTGTTTTTATCGCAGGGTTAATTTATTGGGCTGCGCGCCAGGATTTTTCTGTTATGGAACTTGAACGTGTAGATGGTCGTATAACCGCATTAGAAAACAGAACGACAATTCTGGAAACAGGGATCGCAAAAATTCAAATTAAAATCGATGACATCAAAGAAGATTTAACTTTGATAAAAAGCGCTGTTATAAAATAAATCCCCCAATTGGGGGATTTTTTCTTAACAACCACCAGTCATATTGCCGATGATTTTTGAAATAGAAATATCTTTGTGCAACAAGAAATCATATTCGCAATTGCCAGATTTATAAGAACCTGTGCATGCAGCCAATGTCAAAACAGCAAATAATGCCAAGATAACTTTTTTCATATTTTCTCCTTTTGTGTTAAACAACAAGTCAATTATAAAGGAATGTTTTCCAGCTTTCAAGATTTATATTGCATTTTTTTGCCAGTAAATTTTATGTTTACAAATAAAAATAACATCAAAGCGTGCGTTGCCGTGCCATTTTTGTTTTGCCAAATATGTTTCTGCGGCGCGTCGTAATCTGATTGTTTGGTTTGGGGTTATCGCGTCCCACGCGATTTGCACCGAAGGACGATTTTTAACTTCGATAAATATGATTGTGTTTTTATGTTTTGCAATTATGTCTATTTCTGCGCGTCTGGTATTTCGACCAGTCACATATCTGGATTTCAATATTTTGCAACCATGCAAACGCAAGTACATTCGTGCAATAAATTCTGCGAACAGGCCTTTGGAATAAGAAGTTCTAGAACGCATAAGGTTTCGCCTTGAAGTTTTCGCGTGCTTGCAGAATATTTTTATTGCTGTCTGATGTAAAACGCCAATAATCAATCAAATCTAACTTGCCGAAATACGCAACCATTGTTGGGTCGTATGAATTAGTACTGGAAACCCATCTGTCTTCCCCAGAATTTGGTGCGCCGAATTTATCAAGTACATTTTGCCAAAACGCCAATATCTTGTTTTCGCGTTGTTTTTCAAATTTTTTTGCGATTCCTTCTTGTTCATTTACATCATTTGTATAAATAACACGCCACACACGATTGTCGGTCGCGTTGCTGGTAAAGCAAACAACGATGTTTTCGCCAGTGCTTTGGCGCGTTAAATGCAGTTCAGACGCATACAGCAAACCACGATTACGCGCCAAACTGTTTATACAGCTTTCTATTTTTGCAGGCACCACAACCCCATATGAACGACATTCGTAATCCAGATTTGCTTTCCAATCATTGTGAAGTGTGTATATAATGCTGTTTTTTTCGCGTGGTGTATACAATCCTTTGGTTTTAAAGAATAATGTTTGCACGTCTTCGAATTGCATCCCCAACATTATGCCAGCAATATCAAAAGAAGCAACGTTTGCAACACTTGCGTCTGCATTTAAATCATAAAAATCATTTAAATCTATGTCGCTGCCACAGATTGTATCTGCGATGTCTGCGAACGGCGTTTCTTCACCACTTCCAACGTCAAAATCTTCGCTTGTTTCCGCAAAGACGTCAAAATCCATTGAATCTTCAGCGTTTGCCACGTACGGCACACCCGAAAACAGGACAGAAATCAAAACGAAAAAGCATATATTTTTTTTCAACATACCACATCCATTTTATTCGTTATATGTACTGATATTAAGTACACGAAATCTGAACACAGGCGCCGGGTCTTGTCCACTTTCTAATATCTGTTCAGCAGGTATTTCATCACCAGCACTTGTTGTAATTGTTAATCTAATATCGGGTTCATATAGAATGTTCATATATATTGCGTCTTTTGTTCGTGTCGGTTCTGTTGCAAAATTATTCGGTTCTTCCCAAGTTGTCAAAGAATATGATACAATCCAATAACCTTCTGCATCAGGATCTTTTTCGATATTATCAACTGATACCAATCTTAACTTTTTTTGTTCCGCCATTTCTTGTATTTGTGGGGCGATATTTTGTTCCCAGTATTCAAACGCAGATCGCGAAGACATCAAATACAAAGCAGATTTTTGGTTTTTTTCCATTCGCATTTCTATATCTGAAACATAAGGTATTACATAAAAATATTCTGTCACATATCGCTGTATCAGCATACCAAGCAATTTGTCAGCGCCCAAATCTTTTGGTGAAGCAGGCACGCCAGGGCGATTGTCTGGTCTGTCAGATTTTTGAAAAAAGAAAGTTTCAACATCGATTTTTTTTGCGGTATCAAAGATAAGTCCCGTCACCAGCAACATTGCCAACATTACAGGCACCGATAACAATCCGAAAAAAAATACAACAAATTTCTTCATCTGCTTATCTTATATGCGTTAAAATCTTCTATATAATATCCCAGTGTTTGTGGGTAAGCCTCTAAATTTCGGACGATGCTTGCGTACGCAAGAATATCAACGGAAACATCAGATTTATTTGAATATATCGTAAATTTAACTTGCCATATACCGCCAAATTCAGACAATTGGCTGACCGGTAACATTTGTATCCCCGACATATCAACGGCCCAATTTTCACCGTTTGCAAGATATGTCAAATATTCCGGTACAACATTTTCCATAAATTCTTTGTATTCTGTATCGCCAGTTATGCAAAACAAAGCGCAAGCATCAGAATCATTAATTCCGATTTGTTCTGGATTGCAATCTTGTTTACGATCGCAAAACTGCCACACATCGGCCCCAGGCAGATAAAAACGGCGTTTAATATATTTGCCCAACAAAGATTCTTGCAACGTTCGTATCACAGGCATTTCTTTGACCCCCCGATGATCGTGTCCTATGACATTCCATTGGGCAGTAATGTTATTAACAGATATTAAAAACGGATGATTGTGTACAGATTTTTGGACCCATATCACAGCGACTGTTGCAAAAACAATCAACAAAAACACAGTCATTATTGCAATACCAACAGCGCGCGAAACAGCAATCGGTTTGCCCGCTGGGAATGTTGAAGTATCAAAATCATCTGGGTATTTATACAAAATCCCCCCTGGTATTTATTTATAAATTACGCCTGATATACCATAATGCATGCGCATGGACTTAATTTCAGTTCGTTGTTGTCATATCCAACACCAACTGGTTCGCGGTCATAAACCTGACCACAGCCTGCCAAACACAACGCGACAAAAAAACCAAGTACAATTTTTTTCATCTGCTACTCCTTCCTTTTTTCTGATTATAAGAAAAATATATATCAACCGTCAAGACTAAAACTGCGTTTCAAAAGACAACAAGAATCTTTGTTCGCGGTCGTAATCAGTCATTTTTAATGGCCACCCCCAGCTGAAATTCATTGGCCCCATTGGTGTGTTCCAATAAATACCAACACCAACAGAAGTTCTGATAGAATCATCAATG
The DNA here is from genome assembly GCA_045576255.1 of Candidatus Enterousia sp. Lineage (GTDB taxonomy): Bacteria > Pseudomonadota > Alphaproteobacteria > Rs-D84 > Rs-D84 > Enterousia. Next base: position 8,246 of record JAZNGD010000006.1, on the reverse strand, counting down.
TAATTTGGTCGTGAATATTCGTTCGCCGGATATGGATATATATATTCATCGCGTGGCGGTTTGCCCAACACGCCATAGTCTGCAAACACAAAGCCCTTTATCTGATATTCATCTGGAATAAAGATTGGGAAATTCAGCTGTGTTGAACCGTTAACCTTCCACAATCCGCCCAACGCGTATGTTGTGTAAAGCCAATTTCGTGAACCAATACCTGCCACGTCAAATCCACGCAGGCTTTCGCCACCCAAGAAATATCGATATACGCGCGATATATAATCACCACCCAGCGGTTGTAAATATCCAAAGTTCAATGATGAACGCAATTGCCATTTGTCGCCCCAGAAATTCACCATACCGATAATATCGCCACTGTATCGAATATAGCTTTCTGTGCCACCAAATCCAGTATATGACAAGCCCAGATTTGCCACAACACCTGTGTGTGTGTTCTGCGCAAAGTTTGTGTCCAGATTATGATATTTGAAATTAGTTCCCAATGTATACAGCGTCGCTTTTGTCCAGCCACCTGCGGCTTGCAGGTCATAGTTCTGGTCAAACGTTGCAGACAGTCTGACATTTTGCGTCCAGTGGTCGGTTAATCGCCATCCCAATCGACCAGAAATCGCCAAAGAATCGCGGTCGTATCCCAGACCACCCAAACTGGCATAATCGTACATTGTATACGACACATCAAACCCACCAGACAATTGACGCCCAAACAAATATGGTTCCGTAAAGCTGAACAAAGCTTGTTTTTGATATTCAGCGACAGAACCGCGCAGTTGTACAACTTGACCACGTCCCATAAAATTGTTTTCCGTAATTCCGGCATCAATCATAAAACCGTTAATATTAGACCACCCAAAGCCACCAGACAGTTCCCCAGTCGGTTGTTCTTCAACTTTAATATCCAGATTCATCATATTAGATTCGGCAACACGTGTCGGGACCATCTGAACATCCTTGAAGTATCGCGTGCGCATCAGTTTTTGGCGGCCTTCTTCGATTGTTTGCAGTGAAAAAGGATCGCCTGACCGCATTGGAATCAAATGTTCAATAACAGAATCAAATGTTCGCACATTACCCAAGATATTAATTGTATTCAAATAAATACGATTAGTTTTTTGAATTTTGAACACCAAATCAATTGTTTTTTTATCGTCGTTTTTTGTCGGTACTGGTTCAACGTTGATAAAAGCGTATCCGTATTCAGCGACTTTGCTGCGCAGGGCAGACATGGTTTTTTCAACCAATTCGATGTTATAAACATCACCGTCTTTCATTTCAATAATTTTCATCAATTCATCTGTTGGGACATCTTCGAACGGATTATCAATTGTCAAAGAACCAAAGTTAAATTGTGGGCCTTCGTCAACAGTAAAGACCACCGAATAGTATTCCCGATTTGGGGTAAAAGTACCTTTTATATTCTTGACCGCAAAATCGACATAACCATTTTTCAAGTAAAATTGCCGCAACATTTGTCCGTCGTATTGGATTCTGTCTTCGTCAAAAGTATCGAATTGTGCCATCAGTCGCCACCACGCATATTCGCGCGACAAGATTTCCCCACGCAATGTTCGGTCACTGAATTTTTCATTGCCGTCAAATTCAATATTTTGAATTAGTGTCGGATGACCTTCGGTAATTTCGTATACAACATTTACGCGATTGTCATCTAATTCGATTTTTTTAGGCTCGATTTTCGTCCCAAAAAAGCCTTTGCGTTGATATACAGTTAGCAATCTTTGGACATCTGCACCAATGACAGATTCATCGTACGAAGCACGCGCAACAGTTTTAATTTCTTTTTTCAAATCATCGGTTGATATTTCGTCATTGCCTTCGATTGTCACCATATTAACAGTTGGCGCTTCGGTCACATCTATTTTCAATGTGTTGCCAGACATATTCACACTTATATGGGAAAAATATCCGCTTTGTTCTAATTTTTTTGCGATTTCATTACTGCGCGAGCTTCCGACATTATCACCAACTTTTACATCAGCCAAGATACGAACTGATTCTGCATCCATTCGCTGATTTCCATTAACATCAATGCGCGAAACTATTGCGCCATTGGCCGTACCAACAAACGCCAACGAAGAAGCGGCAAAAATTTTTAATAAATCTGATTTCATTTTTGTTTTTGTCTTTTTATGTTTTCTATTTCGTACTTAAAATCTAATTTTTTTCTATATTCCTGTACCAAGTTGTCAATATTTGAATTTTCATCAACTATAATTACAATATCGTTTATTATGGTCAAGACTGATTGGCCTTGGGCGAACACGATACGTTTTGCGCTTTCAAATGCTGTTTTTACCAAGTGACCAGAAACAAAATCGACGGTTTTCATTTTTTTTCCCTTAATTCAATCCGAACACACGCGCCAAATCATTCCACATAGTCAGAATGAACAAGCCCAGTATTAATAACCAGCCCAACATTATTGCGATTTCCATACCGCGACCCTGCAATTTGCGGCGTGTTATTGCTTCGATAATCAGGATTAACAAGTATCCGCCATCCAGTACTGGCAATGGCAACAGATTTAAAACACCCAAATTAACAGACAGCAGTGCAATTAAATTCAGTAATGTAAAGAAGCCTGCGGCCATCGCTGCGCCTGAATATTGCGCGATTGTAATAAATGACCCCAATTGTTTAGAAGACCGTTCCCCTGTAATAATTTGTTTTAACACAATCAGTAATGTTTTTGATTCATAGTACGTCTTGCGTGCGCCGCTGTACATTGCGCGAAACAGGTTTTGTCGTTGTGGGTCGGCACGTTTGCTGCCATCTGCGACCATTCCCCACGTTTCAGCAGGTGCCAACTTGATATTAATCTGTTTTTTGCCACGCACCACCAACAGGTTTGCATCACGTCCCGAAGCCAGTTCTTTTGCCAGAATGACTTCCCCCCAATTTGATATTTTTTCGTCATCAATTTTGATAATTGTGTCACCTGCACGAACACCGGCATTAAACGCAACAGATTCTTGGATTACTTGTCCGATAACAGGTAATTGAGAATTGCCGACCAAACGTGGTTGAAACATAAACAGCGAAGTATATATAATCCACGCCAAAATAAAATTCATAAATACGCCAGCGCCGATAATTATAAATTGTTTCCACGCAGGCACAGACAAATAATGTCCTTGTTTTTTTTCTGATGATAATTCGTGGAATTTTTTACGGTTAAACATATCTTCTTGTCCGTAAATAGATACATAACCACCCAGTGGTAAACAGGCGATTTTCCACAAAGTACCACGTTTGTCGTGCCATTTTACAAGTGCTGGTCCAAACCCGATTGAAAAAGCATCAACGCGCACACCTGCCCAACGTGCAGCCAAAAAATGCCCCAGTTCATGGACAAAAACTACAATCCCCAGAACAACCAATAATGCAACAATCGTCAATAAAATATGCATATTATTTCCTTTCCTGTCACTTTGTTTTTAATTACATCATAATCAACCATACAACTGGCAATGCGTAAACCCACCCATCAAATCTGTCCAATATTCCGCCATGTCCAGGCAATATTGTTCCAAAATCCTTTATGCCCAGTTTTCTTTTTATCCAGCTGGCGGTTAAATCACCGTATTGTGACATCAAAGAAACACCAATTCCAATCCACATCAGTTGCGGCATAAAGGAATCTGTTCCCAGCAACCCATATAACACAGAAGCAGCTGTCCCACACAGTATCCCAGCAATCTGTCCTGCCCAAGTTTTATGTGCGCTTAGACGTTCCCACATTTTATCGCCGCCAATCAGTCGGCCAAAGAACCACGCGCCAATATCTGCCGCGCAAATAGTCATCAGCAACAATAACATAATCCAAGGCCGACTGCCAACAACGTATGCGCCCGGCACCATCAAACACAACAGCAAGAAAAACACAGTAAACGCAGAAAAACCGTCGCGCAGTGTTTTTTTATCCGTCTTGCGCAGGCAAAGAACATATTCTGCAATCATCGCGAAAGCAACCAACACACCAAAATATCTGACTGCTGGTATCCCGAAATATTGCAGCGTTGCAACGATTGCAATGACCCCAGCCAAAGCAATACCTACGATAATCCTTTGCGTTGTGTTTGACATAATTTTACCTTTTGGTTATTTATTCTTGCCGGAATAATTTGCTTTTTTTACGCCACCGAATCTGCGATTCCTTTTTGCAAATTCGTCCAAAGTATATTGCCACAGTTTTTCATTCTTTACCAAATCTGGCCAATGTTCTGGCACAAACAGTAATTCTGCGTATGCCAATTTCCACAGCAAGAAATTAGATATACGATTTTCATTACTGGTTCGTACCATCAAGTCTATGGGCAACAAGTCGCCTGTGTCCATAAACGTTTCGAATGTTTCGCGTGTGACGGGTTCACCGTTTTCAATTGCCGCATTAACAGCACGTACAATTTCGTCTTGTCCGCCGTAATTCAGCGCAAACACAACTGTGCCACCGGTATTTTCAGCAGATTCTTGTTCCAACTTATCGCATATATTTGCCAATTTTTTAGGCAGTCTTTCGCGACTTCCGATAACACGATAGCGCAGATTTTTTTTCAATGCGTTTTTCAAATTGTTTTTCATTTCTGTATAAAACAATTCCATCAAGAAATCGATTTCTTCTTTGGAACGATTCCAGTTTTCTGTTGAAAATATATAAAAAGTTATTGTTGAAACGCCACGTTTTATATACCAGTCGACCAAGCTTTCGAAATTTGTAATTCCGGCTTGGTGGCCCAACAAAGGCGGCAGCCCTTTATTTTCGGCCCATCTACGATTTCCGTCACATATAAAAGCGATATGTTGTGGAACTTTTGCATTTACGACAACTGGTTTCTTTTTAAAGAATTTTAACATTTTGCATCTCTGTGTTTAAAAGATTAAACGGACATAATATCTGTTTCTTTTTCTTTTGCAATTGCGTCGACTTCTGCCCCGCGTTTGTCGAAAACTTTTTGCAAATCATCTTCGTATTTATGTTGTTCGTCTTCTGATATTTCTTTATCTGTGACGGCGCGTTTGATTTTACCCATTGCGTCTTGGCGGATGTTGCGCATAGATATTTTAGCTTCTTCTGCGTATTTGCCGGCAACTTTGGTCAGTTCGCGACGACGTTCTTCGGTAAGTGGTGGCATATTTAAGCGTATAACGCCGCCAGCTGTCATTGGGTTTAATCCCAGCCCAGAATCACGAATAGCCTTTTCGACCGCAGGCGCATTTGTAATGTCCCACACTGTTACGGACAAAGTTTGGTTGTCTGGGGTTGAAACAGTTGCGACCTGATTGATTGGCATTTCGGAACCGTATACAGGCACACGCACCGCGTCCAACAGGTGAACAGATGCGCGTCCGGTACGCAGTCCGGCGTATTCACCCTTTAAAACTTCCAGTGTTTGTGCGGTTTTTTGTTCGACTTCTGACTTTAATAATTGATAATCCATATACCTTCTCCTTATGTACTTAAAAAAAGATTAGCAAATATATTTGACATTTGGCAAGAAGAAATGTAAAATATGTCGGCACATGGGGTTGTAGCTCAGTTGGTAGAGCACTTGCATGGCATGCAAGGGGTCGTCAGTTCGAGTCTGATCAGCTCCACCAGATTTAAAAGCCAATAGATTAAGGTTCGTATGAACCCACAGTATGGCGGATATAGCTCAGTTGGTTAGAGCGTTGGTTTGTGGTACCAAATGTCGCCGGTTCGAGTCCGGTTATCCGCCCCATTAATAAATCCCGCAAATGCGGGATTTTTAATTTTGGGCGGTTCGGACGAGAACCGCAGGTTCGAACCGTCAGTTGGTGAAAACAAGCGTATGCGCAGTTTGAACCTTACGCAGAGAAAGGGGCCCATCGTGGCGACGCGCCACAGATGGGAATTTACAGTCCGGTTATCCGCCCCATAAATTTTCACCGCCGCGTCAGCAAGGGCTGAAAATTTAATGTCTCGCCGTCGCCCATCGGGCACAGGCGGACCAGTCAAATTCTAGCGTCCCGTTAGGGTGTGTTTTTTATTGCTTTTTTATGCGTTTTGTGATATAATACACTCATTCAGCTGACGACATTGGTCGTCTTTTTTTATTGCCCACAACTGTGGGTGTTTTTTTATTTAGCAAAAGGAACAAACATGAACAAATTATCAAATAACATACTAAACTTGATGCGCAGTGATGCATATTTAAATTCTAACAACCCAAATCATGCAGCCGCCGCCAAACAAGTACAAGATTATTTTGAAAACAGATATGGCAACAGTCGTACAGATGCAACGGGGCGAAACATTACAATCAGAACCGCATGGCGATGGCATACTGTGATTGATGATAAAACTTGTTACAGATGTCTGAGTTTTTCAAATAAAATTTATGAAAACATAGAAGAAATTCCAGAAAATCCACATCATTTTAATTGTCGTTGCTGGATAGAAGAGATAGAATTAGATGATAGTAATGAGCTAATTAATGATGAAAGGCGAACCAGAATAGTCCGCAGGGGAATGAAAAACGAAGGTGGCTATGTTGATGACCCAGATTTAATAGACCAACCAACAAACATAGGCGTAACACAACCCACATTGGATAAATATAATGCTGACCACCCAAATTTTAATTTCCCAGAAACAGTAAAAGATTTAAGTCCTGAACAAGTGCAACAGATATATATGGAGGATTATTATGATGAACGCCGTATAGGAGAAATTAAAAACGAAAGAATTGCAATGGCGATATTTGATATGGGACTTATGAGTAATTTTAGAAACGTAGGAAAAATAGTTCAAGAAACATTAAATGATTCAATGGGTGAAAGTTTGAAAGTGGACGGAAAGATTGGAAATAATACAATTGGGGCGCTAAATAATATTCCAGAAAATAAAGTCGATAAATTTATGGATGACTTAAAAGAAAACAGATTAGAATATTTGCACAGACTGCCGGATTGGGGAAAATATGGTGACGGTTGGGCAAATCGTACAAATACATATTGATTTTGCAGTTCTTTATTTGCTATGATGTTCGTATGAAAAAGATGGTGATTTTATTGACTTTATTGATTCCTGTGGCTTCATGGGGGCATCCAATCGACACTTGGATTGATAAAATCATTGAATATGAAACAGCTAATAAAAGAACTAACCCTGCACTTATAAATGCATATGCCGTAAATCAAGAAAAACTGGATATGTATCGGGCGGCGCATCCACGTTTTAATTTCCCAGAACATATCAAAGATTTAACGGAACAACAGGCAGAACAAATATTATATTATTTCTGGGATAATTACAGATTTAGTGACTACAAGTATGACGAAATATTGGAACAGGTTTGGGATATGATGATTCATATGTCAATGGCGGATTTAGATATTGCGATAAACAACTGCATAAGAAAATACTATGATTTTGATGATGGTTTTTATGCACCCTTTGGATCAATCGCATCAGTTCAGTTGTTAAACGGAATGGCACCAAAAAATGTACCTGAATTTTGGAAAATATTAAATGAAGTAAAGTACTAACTTGATTTTTCTATTAATGCGGTCAACGAATTTATGGTCGCACTAAAATCTGAAAGAATAGATTACTTAAAAGGCACAAAAAACTGGGTAACTGCAAAAAACGGTTGGTTGAAAAGAGTAAATAAATACTAATTACTGTCTAATCCATATCCCTTCAAGTGTTGCTTGCATACCACAAAATGCACTAAATGAATCTGTATTGATAAAATGCAGATTCATTTTATCTTCTGTCTCCATTTGAAACAATATACCAACAGGAATAAAATATTCCGTATCTGTCTCTCTGTCATATTGATATTTTTTACCTTTGTATTCTGCGTTAATACCTGTTATTTCAATCTTGCCTTCGGCTTCACAAATATGTAAATCGTACCAAGATTCCAATTTAAAATCACATGTTGTATCATCACAGTTAAAAATTTCCATTACCCCACCAAAAAAGGTATCTTGATTATTCAAAATCCATTTGTCAGCCCAAATTTGTGTGGTCGTTTCACAAAGCGCCCAGCGATGAAACAAAGCACAAGAACATAAAATGTATATAAAAAAACGCGCGTTTCTAGTCATCTATATGTATTATATTGCTATGCTTAACAGGTGTCAATTATGAAAAACAAATCGTACAAATGCGGTTGATATTGATTTCTTATATCTTCTTTGCCATACTGCATTGTATGAAAAAGATGGTTTTATTTTGTGTGCTTTTG
>JAZNGD010000005.1:0-5881 GCA_045576255.1 Candidatus Enterousia sp. | reverse complement strand
TATATAAAGGAGAAAAATATGGATATAAGATTTTGCACTGACAGCAATTTTGACCAAGATATTGAACTTATAAAAAAACATAAAATCGGTGTGGAATTTCAAGAATTTTATGATCCATTTATAAAAAATTTGGCAAAAACTCTTAAACACCAGAAAGAAATGTCCGAGAAAATTAAACACAAGTCATTGCATGCACCTTTTTGGGACTTAAACCCTGGTACAAAAATGCCAGGTTTGCGTAAAGAGACAATGAAAATGTATAATTTCGCATATAAAATAGCGAAAGAATTAGGTTGCGACAGTATCATTGTTCATAATGGCTATTATCCTGGTACATATGGATACACAGGTTGGGTGAAACGAACGACGGCATTTTGGCAGGAATTTTTTGCCGATAAAGATAACAGTATAACCATGATGATTGAAAATCAGTTTGAAAAAGATAGTGAACTGATAAAAATGGTTATAGATTCTGTAAATGATAAAAGATTAAAGGTAAATTTGGATATAGGACATGCAAATTGTTATTCTGATATGAGTGTATATAATTGGATAAAAACACTTGGTAAACGTATTGGGTATATGCACCTGCATAATAATCATGGTAAAGATAGTGGTGCAGAAAATTTGGATGAACATTTGGATATAACTAATGGAACAATAGATATTAAGAAAGTTATAAAACTGGTTAAACAACATTGTCCAAAAGCAATATTAGCCATAGAATCACCAAAGAACGCAGAACAATCGATTGAATTGTTGAAAAAACTTACAAAATAGTTCAAAAATGGGTCAAGTGCAACACGTTCTAAAAATTGAAGTTTCGAACTCAGTGTAAGTATTAGAAAACAAAAGAAAAACCGCCCGATGTGGCGGTTTTGAATTTCGTGGCTTTGCCACCCGAAGCCTTGGCGAAGGGTGGTCGGGGCGACTATGAGTAAATTTCGCAAGCAACGCACAGCGAAATCGTTAGGAATGCCCCGCAGCACGCCCCCAAAGCATGTACGTATCCACATGTGACAAATTAACCTTTCCTGCCATAGCAAATTCCTTGTTTACGCCCAAGTATATAGGTACAAAAACCGGATTTTCAACCCTCACACCACCAAAAACACCATTTATTTACCCCCATTCATACAATTATGTCCAGACAAGTACCATTGGAACAAATGCTGGACATCTTCTGTGGTTAAGTCATACTTTGGTGTCCAATTCGCAAACGGGTAATTTAGTAAAAAAATAGGACGACTGAAAATTTACACATCGTCCCACTATATATAACTATCATAATACCAAAATACCACGGTGTAAACGGGTATTTATAATAAATCAAGCATTACGTGGTATTTTCTTATCGTTCCAATTTGTTTGTGTTTAATCTTTGCATGAATTGTGTATTGTGGGATTTTAATATCTTGGCCAGTTTTTCATTTACTTTGTCTTGTTCATATTGACCAGCATTAAAATATAATGTGTTTTCATCAGAATCATCAAATATATCCCCGGGGATTCCGTATCCACCACCTTTGTGAAAACCAAATTTTTGACGTATGGCTTCGCTTTCGCGTTCTTTAGATGCAAAAACCAATCTGCGCAAGGAAGAACGATGTGCCAATGGAAACATCAACTTTTCCAAATAAAAATTATCTTTGTAATCTTTTAATATGATAAAAGTTGTATATCGTGGTGCATCCGATGATTGACACTTGGATTTTTTTTGTTCTTCTGTTTCGTCTTTATATACCTGATTCATCAAAACCAATTTAGTATGAATATTATTTGATTCCAACGCATTTATAACAGTCGCAATATTTTTACCACGATTAAAAATATCGTCTTCGCCCAAAGTCCAAGATACAGCAACATTCACAACAATTTTTACATATTTATGCGTTATGTCGGTATATTCTGAAATTCTGCGTCGTGTTTGTCGCATACAATCAGGCACCCCCATTAAATACCGACCAACATCAACAGAATTCCCCGCCACAGAAAATTTGGTTTCTGGGATTGGAACGGTTTTATAAATTTGTGGTATTTCTGTTTCCAGTTTTCTGATTTTATCTAACTTTTCTGTCCAACCATATCGTGCCATATTCATTGCTTGGTCAAAATTTTCTGTGCCATAGAAACGAAAACTTGTTCCAGAATTACGATAACCACGCCACCAACGTCGTAATTTTTTTAACTGAGCCATTGCTGCTATATCTTCTTTATTAAATTTATGACGTTGAAATATTCCGCGGTCTGCACGATACCATACCCAGTTAGTCAATGCCATATCCAGTTCCATGATGTGCAAAGACACTGCCATCATTATCCCGTTTAACCAGGTTTCTTTATCGTGGTCGCCATTATAATATTTCCATTGATTTGATATCTGTTCTTGGGCTCTTGTGCTCCAAAGTCTATAATGGTTCATGTGGTCTGCCAATTCATTTTCAATATATTCATCGTCATCCATATCAATCTTATCAAAAGGTGGTATATTTTTTGTGTGTTCCAAGAAAAAATCCAATACATCTTCATATTTGGGGTCCCCGGGTTCATGACTGCTTGCGTCTTTGACCGGTGGCACGTCAACATAATCCAAAAATTCAGAGTATGTAAAATTTCTTTCTATGTTTCCAAGCGCATCATATGAAATCGACCCCAGTTTTTGAGTTTTCTTGTAATCTTTCTTTGATTTTTTTGGTTGTTCTTTTTCTTGGGGGTTATCTTGGGTATCGCTTTGTGAGTTGCTTTGTTGATTGTTTAAGCGAATATCACTACCCATCGGCATATAACAATCAGCCATATATCCAAACGAACCGAAATGACAATCCAACCAATTCATAATGTTTATCTTGTATATTGTGACAAAGCGGATATGTATTTGGATTCTATACTACCAGTTATTTTTTCAATGTCAGATTTTGGTAATCCGCGCCATATCAATTTTTCACATGCATTATCAACAGACATTCCTGATTTTAACAATTTTGCACCACTGATAACTGCACGAGTGCTGACAACTATCGGCATATTGAATTCACGTGATGATTTGCGTATTTGTTGAACATAATCGCACCATTCTTTGATTTCACACAATTGTTTTTCTAAATTTTCATCATAATCGGTATAAACAAATGAAAATCTGTCGATTGTGGCACCATCCATACGATTACGTCCAATATATTGCAGGGAAGCACCTGCACCAAAAGTATTTGCAGATGCAACCATATGAAATTCAGGATGTTTTTTGATAAACTTTCTGTCCGGGAATAAATAATTACCCTGGGACATAGCATTATTTATAACAGTAAACACATTTGGATTCGCAGCATCAATTTCTTCAAAGGAAAAAATCCCGCCAAATTCAAACGCATCACGAAAAGATGTGCCGACATATTGTCCACTGGCATTGTTATAACCAATGATATTGTATTCAGATGTCTGTTCATTAACACTCATAGCATAATATGGTAATGATAATTCGCATGCAACCTGTTCCAACAAGGTTGATTTACCAGACCCTGCAGGTCCAATCAGCATTGGCGAATTGCCACATTTAATATCTGTTAAAACTTCATCAAATTTTTGATGTTTATGTTTCAAAATATTTGGGTCAGTTGGAACATGCACTGGACGTGCGGACATTTCAATATCTTTTGCGGCATTATTTACACCGGTGGTCATCATACCATTATTTCCACCGGTGTTTTTTGCAACATTACTGATAGTATCCAGTGATTTACCAACCAAATCTTGTAGTTTATTAGAATCAGGCAAACGTTTTTCTAAATCCAGAATCTTATAAGCCCAATATGGAAATATTCTTTGAAACCATGTCATTGAGTATCCTTTTTATATTTTTCAAGACACTCTCTACTCCATGAAACCCTTCGTTTCATGCTAAAAATACCATAAATTCATGTGCTGTCAATATAATATGCTAAATTTTTGGTGTTTGCTGACTTCCATTATAACTTATAACTCTTCGTTTCAGACTTTTATTAAAACCATCAACAAACCATTAAAATTTGACACTGGATACCCTGGAATACGGTTTTATGGGGATTTTATTATTGTTTATGGTTTGACAAATCTGGAATTAAATCTGAATTATTTGTTCCCAGATTTCCCAGTTCCCGAATGCTTTTTTCCACTAGGTTTACAATTTTTCATTATTTCTGTCCATTTATCAAAATGTGGTTGTAAAAAGTTATATTTTAATTTATCAACCTGTTGCTTAATCTGTAAAACAGTGTGTTTTGAATAACTTTTTAACATTGTGTTTTCGCCTTCCCAACCCACAATATCGTTGATATAAGATTGGGTAACACCTGCACCTTGTAATTTAATACTCGCATTATTACGGAATGAATGAAAATCTAATTTTTTATCTGTTGACCCCGGCATCAAACTTTTGCATTTGCTTTTCGAAAAGCGTCCACTCTATTTTTTAGTGATTTTTTCATCGCGCCCTCTTTGTCTGTAATTGTAATTATAGCACAAAACACAACTCTCGAACTCAGTGTAAGTATTAGAAAACAAAAGAAAAACCGCCGCAAATGCGACGGTTTGAATTTTCTGGTCGTGCTGGGATAGTTGTTTGCGAACTGAGATAATGAAGATTGGAAGAGAGATAGATAATTTTTTCTTAACTTTTTCATAATATGTATATAATAGTCATGTAAGTTTCAGGAGTTCCAAAATGCTTGGTTCTATTATTGGCGATATAGTCGGGTCTCGTTTTGAATTTCATAACATCAAAACTAAGGATTTTTCATTGTTTGATGAATCTTGCTGTTTTACAGATGATACTATTTTGACTTGTGCGGTTGCTGAACATTTAATATCAAAACTATCAATCGAAGAAACATTGCGTAAATGGGCTTTGAAATATCAAAATCGTACCTACGAAAATGGTGAAATAGGTGCTTTTGGTAAAGGTTTTTTGCAATGGGTTAATACTGGTGTTTCTATAAATTCTAGTTCTAATGGTTGTGTTATGCGTATAAGTCCGCTTTTGCATATAAACCACGATCAACAATGTTTATTTAAAAAAGCGGACGAGATTACAAAAATTACACATAACCATCCGGAAAGTTTAAATGCAGTTCATGCTTATCTTGAAACAGGTTTTATGATTCAAAATTTAATTCCTATAGACCAAATAAAAGAAACCATAAGTGATAAATATCAATATAATGTACATCAAAGTTTGAATGAAATCAGACCATTATATAATCGTTTTTATGTGCAATGTAAAAATTCTGTCCCTCAGGCAATTATTTGTGCACTAGATGCATGTTCTTATGAAGATGCTTTGCGAAACGCTGTGTCCTTGGGTGGTGACAGCGATACTTTGGCATGTATGGCAGGTGGACTGGCAGAATTAAGATTTAAAATCCCAACTAATATAATCGCAAATGCAAAGAAATATATGGATAAAGATATAAGAAAACTAATAAAAATGTTTTATAATATGCATGAAAAATGATATAACTAGTTGAAAATAGGCTAAAAATAGGACTTTCCAAAAAATCAATTCTCGAACTCGTGAAAATATTTGAATACAAAAGAAAAACCGCCCGATGTGGCGGTTTTGAATTTCGTGGCTTTGCCACCCGAAGCCTTGGCGAAGGGTGGTCGGGGCGACTATGAGTAAATTTGCCAAGTGTTAAACGCAGGCAAATTGTCACGAATGCCCAGCAGCCGACACAACGTGTCGTGCGATGGAAACGTTCGAACCCTGGTAAATTTTAATTTACCGTTCGAATCCGCGCGCTCCAAACAGAAAAATAAAACCGCCGCAAATGCGACGGTTTGAATTTTCTGGTCGGGGCGAAAGGATTCGAACCTTCGACATCTTGGTCCCAAACCAAGCACTCTACCA
>JAZNGD010000004.1:0-5829 GCA_045576255.1 Candidatus Enterousia sp. | reverse complement strand
CGCTGGGTTATATGATGATAAAAATGTTGGCAAAACGGGTGGCGCATATACTTCACTGTCGCGCGCATTGTCTGGCAATGCCGAAGATGCGGCCGCGTGGGACGCACAAAAAGCAGAAAGTGCAGAAAAAGTTAAAAAGGGTGCAATCACTGCTGGAATTGGGGCAGCAGGCAGCGCACTGGGCAATATGGCATTTAACAGCGATAAACTTGACGATGTAAAAAATGCCGCCGACGGAACAATTATCGAATCGACTAAGCCTGATTTAACATACAAACAGGTCTGCGATTATGGCGAATCGACCGAACAAAACGAATATTGTTATTCTGACATATTCACAAAAATAGATATCGGCCCAAAAAAGACAGATGAAATGGCAATTTTGGCCCAAGGTTTTATTCTTTATAAAGACAAAAAAGAAGCAACTTGTGATACAAAAGATATTTACGAAACAGACGGCGATAAAGACGGCGATTATGCATACATAAAATGTACATCAAATGACAATGAAACAAATTATGAAGTAAAATTTAAAACAGATACTGGCGAGAGAATGACCAACAAGTTAGGCCTTGTTTGCGCAATATTCAGCGGAACAATGGATGAGAATGATATTTGTACAAAGATAACAGACATAGATACCTGCAACATTGCAAACGACGTTCTGAAAAAATTGGACGGTTCTGCAACGTTTAGTGGTGGAAAATGCAAATTCAAAAAATAATAAACACTTGCACGTTGCACATTTGTACCATATAATTTTTTCTGACTTTAACAAAGGGTACATTATGCTGACAAAAACCGATGTCGTTTTGTTTGACTTTGACGGAACTTTATCCGCATCAGATTCTAACATTGAATTTGCAAAATATTGTATGCGTCGCAGTATTCGCCCTTGGATATTTATGCCATTGATTGGAATCTGCGCAATTTGCCGTCAGTTCAATAAAAATGGGGTTTGGTGGCGCGAAAATATTCGTCGCTTTGTTTCGCCAAATTTAATAAAAAAATACGCCCCTGGCTTTATCAAACAACATAAAATGAACCGATTTGGCTGGGCCAAAGAACGCGTACAAAGCGAACGTGACGCAGGTCGTCGTGTTTTAATGGTATCAGCATCACCTGATTATCTGCTGCCTGCATTGGTACGCGATATGAAATTTGATGCGGTATTTTGCTCGCGTACGGAAAAATCGCGTCCTTGGAAATATGAATTTTTATGCTGGGGCGCAAACAAAGTGCGCATTATGGACGAATGGGCCAAAGAAAATAAAATAATTCCGAATGTTGTACGCGCATATTCTGACAGCGCATCCGATATGCCAATGATGGAAATCGCCGCAGAACAAGTCTGGATTGATGCAAAAACCGGTCTGCGAAAACAAGCCTAATGTAAACAAAACAAAAGACTGATAAAATGTGTGTCATGGTATTAATTGACACACTTTTTGATGTAATCAGTGCATCTATTGGCGCAATAGCTGGCGCAACATTTGCGTTTATTTTAAACCGTAAACGCAACCGACAAATGTCACGCGAAACAACAATCAGCCGTCAAGAACTGGCCAAATTGCGTTCTGAAAACGAACGCCTGTTGGAACAAATAAAAGAAAAAGAAAATATTATCTTGAAAATGCAAATTCAAATTTTGGGCACCGAAATAAAAAAGAAAACCAAAAGAAAATAACCCACCCCCAGCATCAGCCCAGAAATAAAAGAAATATGACCCTGATCCTGGGGGGATTCACCTACAAAAATATTTTATTTTTGTGGGCCCCGAAAAGCCCCAAGATGACAAAATTTTTTTGCAAAAAATTTTTAAGTGGAAAGGTTCAAGAAAACGAACTTACTCTCTTTCGTCATCCTGGGGCTTGACCCCAGGACCCAGGTCTATCCTGCTTTTTTATTTTTATAAAAATTTTTTTAAGAAAAAAGAACGTAAAAACATAACTTGTCATCCTGGGGCTTGACCCCAGGATCCAGGTCTATCCTGCTTTTTTATTTTTATAAAAACTTTTTTAAGAAAAAAGAACGTAAAAACATAACTTGTCATCCTGGGGCTTGACCCCAGGATCCAGGTCATATTTCCTTTTTTTATTTTTATAAAAATTTTTTTAAGAAAAACAAACTTACTCTCTTTCCACCCCCCCCAGCCAGTTCTTCTTCCACTTTCTTCTTTCTGTCATTCCCACGAAGGTGGAAATAAGGTCTAATAAATTATGAAAAATTCACCTGGATCCTGGGGTCAAGCCCCAGGATGACGAAGTGGATGGATCCTGGGGTCAAGCCCCAGGATGACGAAATTTTTTTGCAAAACATTGTAAGGAAAACAAAAAAGCCCCCTGTGTGGGGGATTTTGCTTTTTATCTTTTTCTGGTTTTCGTTTTATTTTTTTCGACAACCGAACTATCATCAACCACGTTAACAGTTGCATTATCCCCTGCTTCGACATTGGTCACATTCCCCTTACCCAAAGGAATCCCCAATTCAACACCAACAGACCAACTGTTATTAATATTAGATTCTGTCACACTGCTATTATAATATGTATCACCAGCATTTCCACGATTGACTTCGCCAAATACCGCTTCGCCGGTATTAAAGCTGATAATTTGTTCGCTTACTGTTGGTTCTGCAAACGCATTACAGAACTGTCCTTTGTGGGTTTGTCTACTGGTTCCGCCACCGACACTGGCACCAACACTGCCCCCAACGCCCAAAGGCGTACCTTTTATCCCGGCATTAACCCCGGCATTAACCCCAGCATTCCACGATTTTGATTCGCCTTCGTATATTGCTTCGTATCCTTTACACGCATACAAACGCGTAGTAATACGGCAAACTTGTGGACCAGATTCATAGAACGCACTGCGTTCTTCGGTTGCAATCATAAACGAACCATTTCCAGCGCACGATTTTCCATCTGGCGAACGCGCCCCAGAACAAATTGGTGTTGTACGCGAAGAACTTTCCGTCATAGCCTTCATTTGATCTTCGCTGCTGGTTCCGGCCAAGGTCACAGAACAACCCGTTGAATCTATTATACCATATCTGTCTTTTAAATCAGGTGTAAATCCTTCGGTCAATTCAGCCATAGAATTACACATTATAATATTCTTGTATTCGCGCGACAAACCATTTGCCGTTGATATTTCTTGGGCATAATCGCGATTGTAATTTGAACGCGCAATCGCCATCAAAGAACCGTAAATTGTATTCACATACGAAGACAACAAATTTGGGAAACGCGCAACAGTATGTTTACCGCCTTTGACAATCTGAGATATATTGCGACCAGTGACGCACATATTAACCTTGGGGTCCATCGCCAACAAAGAAACCTTGCGATTTACTTCTGCTTCCAGTGCGGTAATTACCCCTTCTATTCTTTTACGTGCTTTTTGGTCGACATCGTTTCCAGCGCACCCTGGGACATAATTAAGCTTGTATGAATATTTTCCAGGGTCTTTTGCACTGTAATCTGCATTTGCCGGATCTGTTGGATGGACAAAATTTATATTATTAAAATCAATTATTCCAGACACAATATAATTACCACTTTTTTCCTGAACTGTTTGCAGACTGCCACGTCCAAGTTCTGTACTGACGTCAGACAAATAACAAGAATTTACATCACCACAAATTTCAACCATCTTTTGTTTTACAATATTTTGACACGCATGCAACAGATTATTATCGACATCCAACAATACACCTTGGGCAACATCATACACATAAGCTTCTTTTTCTGTTTCAGAAGTGCCGTATTCGCTGGAATCACACGCAGTTAATTTATCCAACGGGCACATATTAACAATTGTATTCATATCCAAGCCGATACACTTTGAATAATCGGCGCCACATCTGTCTTCTTCTGCAAAGCATTTTTTTATCTGTTTTGAACATTCATTGACGCGCATAGAAGCCAATCTGGCCAAAACAAATTGCCATATTTCAGACTTTTCTGCGGCCCCTTTTTTAGATGTATCAATACCGCAATTATTCAACGGCATTTTACAAACATTCAACATTGTTTCAGGACGGCTTAGACACATATCATAAGAACCATCTGGGTCATTCGGGTCCATAGTATCTTTACACGCGGTCTGAAAACAAGAAGAAACATTTGCAACGCAATCTTGTCGAATATTATCTTCTGATGCGGTTTCAGCGGCCTTGATTTGCGGTGCCACATCACGAACAAAGGTGTCCCAAACCTTGTTTGCGACATTGACACATTGCTTGGTCACGTGTTCACACACAGGCTTTTTCCCAAGCAGTTTTTCATATGTCGCAGCAAAGATTTCTATATCATAAACTTCACCTTCAATTTTATATTTTTTTGTTGCACCAGAATTACTTTTGCGACGCCCCGAATTATTATCAACAGCAACGACAACACAATCAGAAAAATCTTGACCGCACCCACCAGTTGTCTGCATACATTCGCTAAACGCAGCCGTACACTGTCCCAAATCGTATTTATTTTGTGTTTGATGCTGTTCCAATGCAGCATCCCTTAAAGCCCTTTCAGCTGTTTGTAATTTTTCCTTTGATTCCGACCGACGTTTTTTCAGTGTATTTTCGAACGCCAAACAATCAGATTTTATCTGTTGTGCGTATAACAGTTGAACAGATTCCATACTTGCTTTACATTCTGGGATTTGTTCTGCACATATTTTCATTGCAGACTTGTATAATTCATCACCCTGTTTATTGGTGATATCATCGGAACCGGCAGCAGCAGAAGATGCAGCAAAAATATCTTGACCTGTGTCAACATTTCCTTCCCACGCGTCAAAATTTATTCCACGCGACTTGCCGTCTTTATCAGATTTTTTTTGTACCAGATTTTTTTTACCATCTTTCAGCGAATCGACAACGCCCTTTGACATAGATATTGCGGCGTCCGCGTCCAGTCCCATTTCCAACTGTTCCAACCCCATCGTTGCCATCTGGTAAGACAGTTCATCAGTTTTTTCAATTTCTGCCAAAGCAGTATTTAATTCTGCATTTCTATCAGAACAAACACAACGTCCGCCATTTGCATTATTCAGCATACAGAAAGAATCCATACATCCGTTGTATTTTTCTTGGCAAGTATGGTCGACCAAAACATTTTTCGCAGCGCCCGACACATTTGTCCCAGAATTTATAATATTTTGCTTTACCCCTGCACGTGCAGCAACGGTTTTTGGTGCAGACGTCGTCCCAGACGTTGTTGGCTTGGCCGCACGCGCGCCCACTGCACCAGTTTTGGCACCAGCATTGTTTTTAGCACCACCTGTTGCGCGTGGCGCAGTGCGTGAATTTGTTGCGGCACGCGCCCCCATTGTTTTTTGTGAAGTTTGTTTTGGCGCAGCTTGCTGTGTTGTGCTGCCCGTCGTCGCGCCGCCGCCAGACGCGCGTCCACCACGACGTGCAACCGCCCCCATTGTGCCGTCACACAACAAGGCAGTAAACATCAACGATATCAAGACTGCTTTTCTCATCTAATTGATTTTATCATATTTAGAACATCTTTAAAAGTACATTTTTGCATTTTCTGTATTTATATCGTATAAAAATCCACTTTTATTGAAACAAAAAATATGATAGAATAAATTAAATTGGAAAGGACTTTATGAAATTCATCGCTGTGCTTTTAATTGCGTTGATGTCTGTCACAGACGCGTCTGCTGCCGCTGCGCGTCGTGCTGCGCGTACACCTGGCGGCGGTGCCAAGACAACCACTTCACAGCAAAATTCACAAAAACAAACAATGGGGGCGCGTGCTGCAACAAATTCACGCACTGCGCCACGCACAACAGGTGGCGCCGCGCCCAAGAC
>JAZNGD010000003.1:0-42478 GCA_045576255.1 Candidatus Enterousia sp. | reverse complement strand
CAAAAACAATGAATCAGGTTAACGAAGAAGTTTTGTTGGCAAATGCGTCTGTATACGGCGATATGTTTTTTTCGCGCCTAAGAACTTGGAAGCGTAGGAGAAGATAAAGTGATTTTTATAAAAAAATATTTAAAAATATTCATCGGCATCGCCGCATTGATATTGGCGTTGGTTGTGTTCTTTTTCGCACAACGTGCAAATACATTAGAAACAGCCAATTTGCACAATTGGCGCAGTGCATCTTTTGAACGACGTGTTGCCGCGACAAAAATTTTAACAGGCGTGGATTCTGATATTGATTTGCTGGTTGCGTGTATCGATAAAATGGCAACTTTGCCAGAATCTGGTGAAATGGCTGTGCGTGATGCTGCTTCACTGTGTCAAACAGGTATCAAATTAAAAGAAAACCTGTAATGCGTTTCTGGGTGTTGTTTCTTTTATTGTGCGGTTGTGTCAGCAAAACAGATTATTTTGGACATTCTTTTTTAGGAACAAAATATTTAAATTCTCCGTTGGGCGAAGGGATGTTGCCAGATACGGACCCATTAATACGTTTTGATGCGTTTGATTGTACGACTTTTGTAGAAACCGTTTTGGCAAATGGGGATGTAAAAAAACTGAATAAAATCAGATACAAAGACGGTAAAGTTGATTTCTTGAATCGTAACCATTTTATTGAAACTGATTGGGTTCACAACAATAAAAATTTGGTTGAAAATGTCAGTAAAAATTACGGAAATACCGTAATAAAAACCATCCAAATCGATAAGCAAAATTGGTTCAAAACAGTTCATAAAATAGATGCTGATTTCGAAACCGAAATGGTTATGTTGGAATATATACCATATCAAAATATAAATAGATTGGACTTGCGACGACCTGTTGTTGTGCTGTTTGTTGCTGACAATCAAAAAATTCGTGATAAAATTGGTACTGATATTGGTGTTG
This sequence comes from Candidatus Enterousia sp., assembly GCA_045576255.1. Taxonomy (GTDB): domain Bacteria; phylum Pseudomonadota; class Alphaproteobacteria; order Rs-D84; family Rs-D84; genus Enterousia. Next base: position 41,530 of record JAZNGD010000003.1, on the reverse strand, counting down.
TGCATATGGGTTTTTTGTTGCCAGATGGAAAACTTAGGCACGCGTCCAGTGAAAAAAATATGGTTGTCGATGTCGATTTTTATGAATATATTAAACAACGACAGCAAACACAGACAAATCTTGGAATCGTATTATTGGATATAAAAAAATGAGTGATGAAAAATTAATGCGTTTAGATATGGGGACATTAGACAGTAATGTTCATAGCGGTCGTCCAACATTGTGTTTGGGAATCGAATCTTCGTGCGATGAAACGTCTGCGGCGGTTGTAGACAGCGATAAAAATATCTTGTCGCATATAATTTATTCACAAATCCCAGAACATCAGAAATATGGTGGGGTTGTGCCGGAACTGGCTGCGCGCGCACATATCTTGGCAATTGACGATGTCGTAAACCAAGCACTGGCAAAAGCCGGAAAAACAATCAAAGAAATAGATGTTGTCGCCGCAACTGCTGGTCCTGGACTGATTGGTGGCGTTTTGGTTGGGTGGATGGCCGCAACTGGTATCGCCCAGGCAACAAGTAAACCGTTGGTCGCGGTCAATCACTTGGAAGGTCACGCATTGGTTCCGCGTTTGTGCGCAACTGCTGCGGATGGCACCAATGAAAATTTGGACATAGAATTTCCGTATTTGTTGATGTTGGCGTCTGGTGGACATTGTCAAATTTTATTGGTTCGCGGTGTCGGAAAATACGAATTAATTGGTCAAACGTTGGATGACAGCGCAGGTGAAGCATTTGATAAAGTATCAAAAATGTTGGGATTAGGCTATCCGGGTGGGCCAATCGTTGATACGCGTGCACAAATGGGAAATCCGCGTGCATTTGCTTTTCCAAGACCCCTGTGCGACAAGCCAAACTGCGATTTTTCATTCAGTGGTATAAAAACAGCGGCACGTACATTCTTGGACAAAGCGCAACAGCCACTGACAGATGAATATATAAACGATTTTTGTGCTTCTTTCCAGGCATCTGTTGTTGATTGTATAACCAATCGTTTAAAACATGCGCTGTCTGACAGCCGTGTGGTTTCGGCTGCGCCAAAGACATTGGTTGTTGCGGGCGGTGTTGCAAAAAATACAGCAATTCGCAGCGCAATGGAAGTTTTGGCCAAACAAAATAAAATGACGTTTGCTGCACCGCCGCTGAATTTGTGTACAGATAATGCTGCAATGATTGCTTGGGCAGGATTAGAAAACTATCGCGTTGGCAATATTGTTTGCGAACCAATTGCGCCCCGTCCACGTTGGCCGTTGACAGATTTGTAAACTGCAAGAATATATGCTATAATTCGTTTGTTATGAAAGAATATAAAAAACTTTATGATGCCGCAACGCAGAAAGTGCTTAAACAGGCCGCAGCGATTGATAACGCAGTGTCTGCATTTTTCGAAACGCAATACTCTTTGTACGATATAACACGTGTCTTGCGCAATTTATACGCAGACCATTTATTCCGCGACAAGTTTGTCGGGCATCAGCAATTTAATGGTTTTACTCCTTGGCCCAAGGGTTTTTGTGCTTTGTCCAGTATATGTATTTATGAACTGTATGGTGGGGACGAGATGTGGGAACCATCAGCAATAAAATTAGGGACATGGGAATATGCGCCTGTGGTATTTTTGCGCAATCGTTTTACTGACGAAGCGTTTGATACAACTGGCGATCAGTTTGCGCCTTTGACAGTGCCGTATAATATAGGTGGGCCGATTAACAAAAGAATGAAAGATATGAAAACGCCAAACAAGGCAGAGTTTATTAAACGCGTAAAAGCAGAATTAGAAAAAAGATAAAAATATGCAAAAACCAGAACCTTTTGTAAAAGATGATGTTGTGTTTAGCGTGACAGACGCTTCTGCGTTGCTGAAAAATGTTGTAGAAACGGCTTTCCCACGCATTAAAATTCGTGGTGAATTATCGCAAATTACGCGCGCGACTTCTGGACATATTTATATGACCTTGAAAGATTCGGGGGCGGCTATATCCGTCATCGTTTGGCGCGGCACACCGATAAATTTTAAATTAGAAGACGGATTGGAAGTCATCATCACAGGACGCTTTACAACATACCCTGCTCGCAGTAATTATCAGGTTGTTGTCAGCGAAATAGAAATGGCAGGTGTCGGTGCCATATTAAAAATGTTGGAAGAAAGAAAGCAACGATTGGCAGCCGAAGGCTTGTTTGACACGTCGCGCAAGAAACCTTTGCCAAAATTACCACAAACAATCGGTATTGTCACCAGTCCGACTGGCGCCGCGTTCCAAGACATACAAAACAGATTGCGCGAACGCTTTCCTGTACGTGTGTTGCTGTATCCTGCCACAGTTCAAGGCACAACCGCAGCAACAGAAGTCGCTGCTGGCATTGAATACTTTAATAAAATGCAAAATGTTGATGTTATTATTGTCGCGCGTGGTGGTGGGGCGCTGGAAGATTTATTGCCTTTTTCCGAAGAAATTGTTGTGCGTGCAGCAGCAGCCAGTAAAATACCTTTGATTTCAGGGGTCGGACACGAACCTGATTGGATGCTGATTGATTTTGCCGCGGATTTTCGTGCGCCAACACCAACGGGTGCAGCAGAAGCGGTTGTGCCAACAAAGCTGTCTTTGATTCAAGATTTAGACAATATGTGGATAAGGCTTTCTGGTAATTTTATAACTCGTTTATCTAATGCGAAACAACGCATCGAAGCAATTAATATAAAAAGCCCGAAACAAATGCTGATGGAACAAGCACAACGTTTGGATGATTTGGGACGTACGTTGAATCTGATTGTTTCTGCCAAAGTTGTTTCTGCGCGCCAAAAAATGGATAATATTACAAATTTCCCAGACATCTTGCAAAATCGTATGACAACACTGAATCAAGCGTTGGCTCATATGGAACAAATGTTAAATTCGCTTAGCTATAAAAGCGTTTTATCGCGTGGATATGCGATTGTGCGTGATGAAAAAAATAATATTATCAGCAGTGTCGATGGTAATTCCCCTGTAACAATCGAATTTGCAGATGGTGTGTTAAAAATTTAAAACGCCCATTTTCGGGCGTTTTTTTATCGTGTTTTTGTGTACTGCAAGAACAGACGCATATTACTGCGTTTGCTTAACGCTGGGACAACTTTGCGTTGACACAAGTATTGTATAAAATCCCAATTTAATCGTACGCTGTCATAAAAGCTTAAATTGTCAAAAAAGTCATCGACGAAATAATCGCTGGGGTTGTTTTGCATTAAATCTATGTATCTTTTGCCTTGTATTTTATACGTTCTGGCCAAAATAATATCTATTCCAGCTTCACGTCCTTTGTTGTGTGAATACGCCTTGATTTTCGTTCCAACGCTTAGCGGGTTGCTTTGGTTAAGTAAAAACGTTTTTTTGATTGCGATTGGTGATTTTCCTGCTGTGACCTTTACTTCTTGGCACAATCCAGAATTGTCTGTGCTTTGTACATAATATTTTTGCATAATTTATTCCTTTATTAATGTTTTTGCCATTGTTATAGATTCAGGTGTTATTTCTGCACCGCTGATTATACGCGCAATTTCATTAAGTCGTTCATCGTTTGTAATTTGATGAACGCTGGTAATGGTTTTGTCGTTAATAACAGATTTAGAAATTTTAAAATGCCTGTCTGCAAATCCTGCAACCTGGGCAGAATGAGTTATAACCAAAGCCTGATTTTCGCTTGCTAATCGGTTCAACCGACTGCCTACAGCAGATGCAGTTGCCCCACTGATGCCAGTGTCGATTTCGTCGAACACAAACGAGTGCGCGTCGTTCGTGCCAGCCAACACAACACGCATCGCCAGCATTAAACGCGCCAATTCGCCACCAGATGCAGATTTGTGCAGTGGCGCAAAAGGCGAACCTGGGTTGGTTTTTATCATAAAAGTGACATCGTCTGTACCAGCCGATGACGGGTTACAATCTGTAAATTCAATTTTAAAATCAGCAGAACCAAGTTTCAGTTCAGGTAATTCTGCCAATAATTTATCGCGCAACATTTCTGCGGCATTATGACGGGCTTGGCAAATGTTTTTTGCGGCCGCAACAAAAATGTTATAATTTTTTTCCAGTAATGCAGATGCTTTTTTAAGTTCTGCATCTGAATTATCTATGGCGTTCAGTTGTTCCGCCATCTTTTCAAGTTTATCTGGTAATTCGTCGGCGGAAATGCGGTGCTTGCGTGCGGCAGCACGAATTGCGAATAAACGCTCTTCTATTGAATCCAGGTCTTCGTCGTCTATGTTTTCTGGTTCGATACTTTTAGTTATTTGCGCAATGTCTTCTGCGATATTGTACAACTTGTCAATTTGCGTTTGGTATGGATTTTCGTCGCCTTTGATGCGTTCTAAAATGTGCGCAACCGAAAAAATCATCGCGTCTAATGAATGGCCGTGCGGCGACATTGCGTTTATGGCATCGTTCAGAATCGCTGTATTTTTTTCTGCGTTCATCATATTGGCACGTTTTGCAGATAACATCTCTTCTTCGCCAATTTGCGGATTCAGTTTTTGCAATTCGGCGACATTATGTTCCAAAAAGTCGCGTTCGGATTCGCTTTGCGCCAACATTTCCTGCAATTCGTTTAAGCGTTTTTTTGCGTCAGAATAATCTTTGTATGCAACTTTAACATCTGTTAACATTGTGTTAAAATTACTGATATAATTCTGTGCAAACATATCCAAAGTCGGACGGTGTGTTGATTGGTTAAGCAATGTATGATTTGCAAATTGCCCATGTATTTCAATCAGTTCGTCGCCAATTTGTTTCAGTGTCTTTACAGATATTGGTGTATCATTTGCCCACGCCCTGCTTTTACCGTCTGTGTTTAATGTTCGGCGTAAAATCAAACCGTCAGTACAACCTATTTCAAATTCGTCTAAAACAGTTTTTACTGGTTCTGGAACAGTATCAAATTCTGCAACAACAGACGCAACGTCACAACCATGACGTATTAATCCAGTGTCCGAACGTGCGCCCAACGCCAAAGACAACGCATCTAACAAGATGCTTTTCCCAGCACCCGTTTCGCCGGTTAATATGTTCAGCCCTTTGCCAAATTCGATATTCAGCTTTTCTATCAGTACAATGTTTGAAATATTCAAATTAACCAACATAATGAATTAAGTCCGTTTGTTTACAACTTGTTCTAATGAAAAATCGTGTGTCCACAGTATATAACCATCAATACTAAAATCAAGATAAATTGCAGCCAGTAAATTCACATATTCGTTTATCTGGGCGATATACTTTGTGCGATTTGCATCAGGATTAATATCTGTTTTATAATCTATGACATCAATATGACGATTGTTCTTGTCAACGTGCATACGGTCAATTCTGCGGCTTATAAAACGCCCATTGATTGTTCCAGCAATCGGAACTTCGGTTTTTGATTGCGCGCAAAAGAAACGACTTAAGCCAGGCGTGCTTTGTATTTTTCTTAATACTTCTGCGTCGCCGGACGTTTTGGTTGCGTCTATAACCGTATGTCGCAACATATTATGGATTTTTGTACCATAATTTTTTGCGTGTTTTGTGCTTGCTTGTTCCGATATAATATTATGCAACGTCTTCATTTGTAATCCTGATAAACTGTGTGTCCGTATCACCTGCCAAGACCCGCCATAATTGTGTGTGCCACGCATTCGCAGGAGGGTTTTTGTCTGTTGTAAATCCGTATATATACAATTCGTCACGTGCGCGAGTCATAGCAACATATAACAGCCTGTAATATTCTGCGATTTGTTTTTTTTCGTGCGCCTTTTGTGCAGCATCGCACAGACAGCTGTTACTGTTGCGTGGCAACCACAGCCATACAGGTTCTTTGTCTTCGGTTATTGGAATTATTTTTTCTGTTTTTGGCGTATGAATAGTATCAATTAAAAACACGACTGGCGCTTCTAATCCTTTGCTGCCATGAACAGTCACGATACGAACCCCGGTTGCTGCGTCCATATCGCGTGTGACTTCGCTGCCGCCGGTAATAAACCATTTTATAAAGTGACGCAATGTGCCAGGTTGTGTACGTTCATAAGATAAACATATTGTTAAAAATTCTTCTAATGGGTCAATTACTTGTTCGCCAGTTGCAGAAATAAAATTCTGACGTGCCTGATAATCATTCAAAATATATGTAAAAAATGTGTATGGCGACATAAAATCAGACGCGTTTTTTATTTTGCACAATGTGTCATACACATGCGAATATTTGTCTTTTAAAACATCAAAAATTGTTATTGGCACAGCTTCTTTGTCAGATTGTTTTCTTGCGAAATTTATGTCGTTTCGTGTCGTGCATAATTCAAAAATATCTTCTTCTTTCAATCTGAAAACAGGACTTTTTAAAGCACAGCATAAACTGTAATCGTCGTCGGATTTTATACACCATCTGGTTAAATTAAGCAAGTCGCGTACAGCAGGAAATTCAGGTAAAACAATACGGTCGTTCCCTGCAACTTCAATACCCATACGTTTTAATTCCGACACTAACGGCATTACAAATTGATCGCGCTGCTGAACCAATATCATAACATCTTGGGGCTTGTATTTGCCATCAGACAGAACCGTTTTTACTTTGTCTGCAATCTGTTTTATGTAATCAGAACGTTCGGTTCCGTCTTCTTTTTTTGCAACCAAACGATGCATTTCTACCAAGCCTGCATCGTTTATTCTAAAACATTTGTGTGTATTATTTTTAAAACCACTGATATTTATAACTTCACTGTCGGCAAAAAAATCATCGACTGTTTTTAACACAGGCGCTGTCGAACGAAAACTTTGTTGTAATGGCACTTCGCGTATCGCGCGCGCGTTATTTTGAATCTGTTGAGATATTGTTTCGCGACTGGCAGCAAAAGCGCGAGGGTCCGCACCCTGAAAGCCGTATATGGATTGCTTTGTGTCACCAACAACGAACATCGAGTGCGGCAGTTGATTTGTGTCGCCGTCCGCAAAAAAATCGCCAGAAAGCATATTTAATATATCCCACTGCAACGGAGACGTGTCTTGGGCTTCGTCAACCAGTATTTGCGACAAAGACAAATCAAGCTGGGATAAAACCCAACCCATTGTTTCTGCGTCAGAAAATAATTTACGCGTATAAAGAATCAAATCTTCAAAGTCCAGCAAGCTTTTTGCGCGTTTGATGTTTTTGTATTCTGTTGCAAATGCAGCCGCCAAGTCAAACAAAGCCACAGTATCATCAAAAATAATTTTATTGGTTTTCTGTTGGTCGATTTCAAAAACCTGCAATTGTTCGTCGATTAGATATTCTTTTTTTGAAAGCGGTTTATTTATTGTTCCATCGGAATTCAAATACGCATATTTATATTCTTCAAAATCTATCGTTTTATCAATAAACTGTTTTGTTAAATTGATTATTTTTTCAAGGTTCTTGGCCGGTGTTTTTTTGCTTTTTTGTTCGGCGTCGGCAAATTCCAGGATAGATAATAATTTTTTTTCATTAAATTCGTATTTTTTTTGATATGACAATTTTAAAAAATCTTGAATCGTATCAATAAAATATTCGCGATATTTTACAATGTCTTTAACTTGGAAAAAGTGCTTGTATAAACCACTAAGTAATTCAAGCAATTTATCCAGGTACGTTTCCGATATTCGGCCAACAATATGTTCAAAAGCACTGAAAGCCTTGTCGTTATTATTCGAATTTATGACAGAATTAAAAACATCTTGCAACAGAACGCGTTGTGGCGCACCAGATACCAAAGACCAAGCCGGAGATATTCCAGCTTCTAATGGAAAGCGATGCAATATTTCTTCACAAAAGCCATGAATGGTTTTGATTTTTAATATATCTGGATTGTCGATAAATGTAAAAAATATCTGTCGAGCATGCGCAATGTCTTGGGATGTTGCAGGTCGGTTATACGAAACCCCGTTTAACATTTCGCACAATTCTTCATCAGAAGCCATCGCCCAATTACGCAAAGCCTTTAAAATTCGATTACGCATTTCGCTGGCCCCGGCTTTGGTATATGTAAGACATAAAATACCGCCAGACAAACAATCGTGCGAACGAAACAATATTCGCAGCAAACGTTGAACCAGCACACTTGTTTTTCCTGTGCCTGCGTTTGCTTGGACCCATATGTTTTCTAATGGGTTCGCGGCAATATCTTGTTCTGGTGAAAGTTTATGACTTTTTGCCATTTCTGCCCTTGCTTTATTGTTTAAAGTTTAGTATAAATTCAAAAGAACTGCAAGAGATATAAAAGACGGTTTCTTAGGGGGAAAAGCGATGAATATTTCACAAATCTTAATTATTGGTAATGGAATACTGGGCGGTATGCTGGTGGCTGTTTTAATCGGATTGTTCGTCATATCCAGAAAATCGCAAAAGGTTATGAAGTCTTTGTTAACCATTATGACTGAACCTGAACGCGTAAAAATATCTGATGCGTCACGCGTGTTGGCGACTATTTTATCAGACGAAATTGCCAAAATTGAACAAAGTTTTCAAACAATGCGCGATACATTAAATTCGCAAATTGATTCTGTGAATAATTTAAACGATATGCTGACGCGTCAAAATGAACAATTGGTTATGACTGCTGACGAAGCAACAAAAAAAATCGCAAATATGTCTGGCCGTTTAGACAATACTGTCAGCGGATTGGGCGAAATTGTGGCTTCTGATTCATGGAAAGATGTAGAAGACTCGACTGACCGTTTCAGCAGTACTGTCAACGAATTATTGTCAAATATTAATGCAACTTCTCAAAACACGACTCAACAAACTGCACAAATCCAAGAACAAATTGATGCCTGGTTGGAAAGCGGCAAAACTTTGTCAGAAAATCTGCAAAATGAATTTAATTTTAATGCCGACCAAATGAAAAATTTAACCGCAGAATCAGAAGTCTTGCAATCAAAGTTAACGGAATTAACAAAGTCAACCGCAGGCGGATTTGACTTGGTCAAGGAAACAGCTGCAAACTATGAAGATGTATTAAAAGGAAATAACAAGCAATTAGACGCGTTTTTGGAAAAGTTAGATAATTTTGGAAAACAGTCAAAGAAACAATTAACCAGTCAGATGAATACATTGACCAGCACAGCAAATGTTGTCGCAGGTCAAAGCCAATTGGTCGAAACATCAATCGAAAAACAATCTGCAAAGCTGACCGACATAGTAGAAACACTGATGGCGTCCGCAACCGCGACAGAAAGTGCAATTCGCGGCATTTCAAATGAAATGGTTGGGCTGACCAATAAATTTGACACAGAAATCAAAGAATATGCAACCGGTGTTGTATCAGAACTTAAAACTGTATCTGGCGTTGCAAATGCAACACTTGAAAACACAAAAACCGCCGCAAACGCATTTTCTGAATCTGTAAAAACAATGGCAACCGGCGTTCGCGAGACGCTGATTGAAATGAATACCGCACACACGCAATTGTCGACACAATCTGAAAACCTGATAAAAATGTCCAGCGATACAACAGCGCAACTGGAACCATTGTCTGCATTGATAGAAAGATATTATGCCGCCCTGCCCGATTTGTCGCGCGGTTCGGTCGAAGCCAGTGAAACACTGGAAAAAATAGTGGCCAGCTTGAACGAAAAAATTGCATTGATGAATTCTACTGTTGCAGAATCAACTGAAGCCGTATCCGGTTCTGCAATAAAATTAGAAGAATTAGCCGGACAATCGCGTCAACAAATGATTGATTTAATGGCAGATTATGCCAAGGCCGTTGATACAATGCAGACATTAAATAAACAAATGATGGTCGCACGCGCTTCTGCGCCGATGGACGCAATCAAGACAACGCCTGCAAAAACATTTGGCCATATAAGCTCTCAGGACTTTTTAAACCAAACTGAACAAATGTTGGCCACATTGCACGAACAATCGATGGATTTAACACGTGTTGCGGGCGCCGAAATACCAGATGTAGTGTGGACAAAATATCACGCTGGGGACAAGACTATATTTTCAAAATGGTTGGCAAAAATGTTGGGGGCAGCCGATAAAAAACAAATTCGCGACATGATAAAAGCAGACGCAGTATTCCGCCGTCAAGCAACCCAGTTCGTACACAGTTTTGATAAAATATTATCTAATGCGCAACAAACCGATAATCCAGATACGGTTTCTGCAACGTTAATAAAAACAGATGTCGGACATATATATATCGCATTGAAAAGTTATGTTTAAAAAAGCCCCATCTTTGGGGCTTTATCGTTGTTTTTGCAGACGCTTGATATGCGTGAATAATTTTTTATCGTATATGTCATTGATTGGACACATTGTATAATCTGGCACCAGTCCTACATTATTAAAAGCCTGGATGTCACATTTGTTTTGCGTGCGAACAATTGAATCGTCTGGCATATTGGCGCGCCGGGCAACAATTTGCGTATTGTTTTGCGACGGAACAAAGTATGCGATTTTAAAAGCGTATTGCGCATCAAGCCCTTTTTGCTTGAACCAGTCTATCATCTGACGCACATATTTTGGTTCTATGACATCGTATATCAAATTCCGCCCCAGATTATTAAAAATTTCTGTTTCAGGCACACCGTACAGCCATTTTGGCGTTTCTGGTTTCCATATTGCCTGATTAACCCATAAATACGTAGCCAAAGGCGTAGTGTTAAAATAATCTTCATTACGAAAGAAATACGCTTCGCCATCGCGTTCCCCTGGACGCATAGGACGCGTGGTTGCAGATCGCAGACAGTAAAACAAGCCCGGCGGCAAAGTATTTTGAATAAAATATGTTTTACCACTGCCAGATGCGCCTGTACAAAACAACAACGTATTTTTCATTTAAAAAACTCCAAATAAACCCCGCTGTGCGCGGGGGTGATAAAAATTAATCTTCCAAAAAGCTACGTAATTTGCGCGCACGCGTTGGGTGTTTTAATTTGTTTAACGCCTTTTGTTCAATTTGACGAATACGTTCGCGTGTGACCCCGATGTATTCACCAACTTCTTCCAAGGTGCTGGTTTTATTGGTACTCATACCAAAGCGTTGACGCAAAACCGTTTCTTCTTTTGGATCTAATTCAGACAAAATCTGGGTGACAATCTTGCGCAGATTTTGTTGTGCAGCGGATGTAAACGGATTTTTCGCCGTTTCATCTGCAATAATTTCAATACGAGAACTGTCGTCTTCGGTTCCAACTGGCGCTTCTAATGAAATTGGTTTCAAGTTGACCTTCATTGCCTTGTGGATTTTGTCGACCGGCAAATATATTATTCTGGACAATTCTTCTGCGGTTGGCTGACGACCGTATTTATGCATAAACTGACGTGAAGCACGTTGTATTTTGTGAATATTGTCAATCATATGCACAGGGATACGAATTGTGCGTGCCTGGTCAGCAATACTGCGAGAAATACCTTGTTGAATCCAGTTCGTTGCGTATGTTGAAAATTTGTTTCCTAAGCGATAGTCAAATTTATCAACCGCCTTCATTAATCCAATATTGCCATCTTGAACCAAATCGGAAAAATCAAGTCCAAGACCGCGATTGCTGGATTTCTTTGCAAATTTAATTACAAGACGCAAATTCGCTTCTATCATTTCGCGTTTTGCGCGCGCAGCTTCGGTTTGACCACGACGAACCAATTCGACGACTTTTTTGTATTCTGCGGTTGGTTGACCGGTTTCATTTGCGATTGCGGTAATATCTTCTTGGATTTTCAAGATGTCTTCACCGTGTTTTTTTGCAAAGTTAGCCAAAGCAGGATTCTTGTGTTTTGTCAGTTTTTTTACCCAATTGCGATTTAATTCGTTCCCAGCGTATTCCGCCAAGAAATCTTCGCGCTTGACTTTGTTCGCCAATGCCAAGCGTAATAATTTGCCTTCTAGCCCCATTAACAACTGGTCGCGCTTGGTTAATTGTTCCAATATTTCAGATATACGGTCGTCATTAAGACGGATTTTGCTGACATTTTCGAACAGTTCCAAACGCATTTTTGTGTATTTCTTTTCCAATGCTGCGTCTGGCGTGTCCGATGTTAACAAATTTTCCAAACGTTTGGCTTGTAATTTTTGCATACTGTTGAAAATGCGTTTGATTTTTGCAAATAAATCCAAAACCATTGGCATCAAAGCTTCTTCCATAACAGGGATTGGCACCCCAGACGTTCCACGTGGAGTGTCTTCTTTTTTGATACCTTCTTCGTCTTCTTCGTCTTCTTCTTCGTCTTCTTCTGAACTGGTTGCGACTTCCAAATCGTCTAAATCGTCATCATCTAAATCATCAACGTGTTCGACACCTTTGGATTTCAGTGTTTCTGATAATGCAGCCAATGATTTTTGTTCAGCATCGCTGGAATACATAACTTCTAAATTCACGATATATCGCAAACGAATATCTTCGTTTAACAATTGTTGATACCAATCCAACATCGCCTGGATTGTCATTGGGCTTTCGCACAGGCCGTATACCATTAATCTGGATGCGGCTTCTATTCTTTGGGCGATTGCAACTTCACCAGCTGCGGTTAACAACTGGACAGTGCCGATTTGTTTTAAATAAGACTGAACAGAATCCTGGACCCCCAACACCAGCGAGCCGGTTTGACTGCGTTCCAGCTGTTTTGCATAATGTTCATAATCATCATCATTGACATCGACTTGTTCTGCGTCGGCATTCAACAAATTGCGTGTTTTATCGCGTGGTTCGTCATCATCCATTTCATAATAACGCCCCATATCTTGCGGATAGCTGTCGGTTTCAAGGATTTCCAACCCCAAATCCTGTTGAAAAAAGTCCAACACTTCTTCGTGTTCATCTTCGGGAACTTCATCAGCTTCGGTTGCCACAGTAAAATCCATATGCGACATATATCCGACATCCATTGCATTGAATGCAAGTTTCTGCAAGTTTTCTGGCAAAGACTCTATCAAAAGTCTTGTTGCTTCGTCCAGTTTTTTGACCATTATCAACCTTTTGAAGTGTTATAAAACTATTATTTTTTATTCTTTTTTTCTGCCTGTCTTTGGGCTTTGGCGACGGCTTCGTGGATTGCAGACTCAGAAACCAATCCCAAAACAATTGGGCTTTGAATTTGAATAATCGAATAAGACTTGTGAGTTTTATTGCGAACCGATGCAACGGTCGGATTTGTACTGCGCATCAGGCGAGCAATTTGGCCGTCTGTTAATTCTGGATAATTTTTTATAATCCACAGAACGCCCCCCAAGCGATTCTGGCGATGTAATTTTGGTGTATAACCAACGCCACGCTTGTTTTGCTTTTGCTGCGCTTTGACAATTTCTTCGCGCAAAGTCAAACGAGCAGACGCATCAGCTTCGCATGCTGCAATATCTTCGCGTGTCAATTGACCACTTAAAACCGGGTTTAACGGTTGAATTTTATACGTTTCTGCATCTGCGATATTTTTTACTTCTAATTCGTGCAGCCCACAGAAATCAGCGATTTGTTCAAATGTCAATGCGGTATTTTCGATTAACCACAGTGCAGTAGATTTTGGCATATATGGATAGTTCATTTGGAATTCCCTTTGTAATTACAGGGGGCAATATACACTAATATCGCCCCAATTTCAACCGATTTTTATAAAAATTATGCTTTTTTGACGATTTTATATCCGTCTTTGGCATCTGACACAATCCAACCTGCTGCGTCAATCTGGGCGCGCAAAGCGTCTGCTGTTGCCCAATCTTTATTTGCTTTGGCTTCTGCGCGTTTTTGTGCCAGTGCAATAATTTCATCTGGTGCAGATTCGCGTTCCAATTCGACCAGCTTTTTTGCACGATCAATAAATTGCAGCCCCAGCAATCTGTCAACAAATTCAAACACCGCCAATTTCGTCATTGGGTTTACCGTTGTGTCTTTTAACAATTCTTGAACAGCAACCAAAGATTCTGCGGTTTTAAAGTTGTTTGACGCAGGTTCCAGAATTTTGTTATGCCATACGTCGTAAAGTTCTGAATCAATACCGGCGTTGTTTTCAGATTGCAACAAATCAGCAATCTTGCGAACAATGTTTTTGTACCCTGTTGCCGCCGCATCCAGCGATTCAAATGAAAATTCCAAAGGTTGACGATAATGGCTTTGCAGCAATAAATATCTGTACGCCATCGGGTCGTATCCCCGTTCTGCCAACGTACGCACAGTATATGCGGTGCCTGCCGACTTGGACATTTTGCCGTCTTTTAACAACAACCACTCAAAATGCACCCAATAAGTCACCCAAGGCGCACCAACAATCGGTTCGCTTTGTGCGATTTCATTAGAATGGTGTACTTTTGCATGTTCTTGGCCGCCGACGTGCAAATCAAAATGCGCGCCCAGGTATTTCATACTCATTGCGCTGCATTCGATATGCCAACCTGGGAAACCAACACCCCATGGGCTGTCCCATTCCATCTGGCGTTTTTCATTTGTTGGCGAAAATTTCCACAAAGCAAAGTCCGTTGACTGTCTTTTACCGGTGTCATCAATGCGCGCACCGCCACGCAATTCTGACAAATTCTGACCGCCCAACGCGCCATAATTGGCAAATTTGGACGTATCATAATAAATTCCGTCCCCTGGGATTTCGTATGTATAACCCAACGCTTCCAGCTTTTGCACTTGTTCTATTTGTTCGGCAATATGGTCTGTTGCACGTGGCGTATAAGTTGGGCGAATAATATTTAACAAATCAGAATCATAAATAAATGCGTCTATGTATTTTTGTGCAACCTGCCACACAGTCAGATTTTCGCGTGCTGCACCCTTTTCCATTTTATCGTCGCCAGTATCGCCATCGCTGGTCAAGTGCCCAACGTCTGTAAAGTTCATCACGTGTGTGACATCGTATCCGTTTTCAATAAACACGCGTTTGATAATATCGCTGTTAACAATAGTCCGCATATTTCCAATATGCGCATCCCAATAAACAGTCGGACCGCATGTATAAAAGCCCATTTTACCGGGTTCCAAAGGCTTAAATTCTTCCAGTTTTCTTGTTAATGTATTATAAAGTTTTATTGTCATAATGCGTTCCTTTTATGAGTTTATTTGATTTTAATAATTATGTAGTAAAAATGCAAACACAACAGTTTACAAAAAAATGCAAATTAACGACAACAATAAAAATTAATAAATCTGACTGTCATATGCTGATTATTACACGCTTCAAGCCAAGAAGTCAAGAAGCAAAAATTAAACCCACCTGACGGTGGGTTAAATCTTTATGGCGGGCGCAAAAGGACTGGACTCCCCTGCCCACACAGTGGGCGGGGATACCCCTCTCCACTCGTGACGATTTGGGTGCGTTGCACTTCCCAAATCTACTCCGTATCGAACCTTGACGGTTCTCGTCCAACGTCCGCACATAATTAAACCCACCTGACGGTGGGTTAAATCTTTATGGCGGAGCGTATAGGACTCGAACCTATGGACCAAAAATTTCGGTCACAGATTAGCAATCTGCTGCATTACCACTCTGCCAACGCTCCGTATGGGGGGTATTATATAGAATCGTCTGATTAAAAGCAAGTGGGGAAATTATAAAATTTTCACCACATTGCCATCTTTAATTGTTCTATTAGATTTTCTGCCAAATGTCTCAGTCCTAAACCAACCGTCTCCGTATCAACAGTCGCATAATCGTCACACCCGTCCGCAATTGTTCGCACTTCGGTTATGTCCACGCCATCCAATTGCGCCTCATAATAATCCCTCTGACTGATTTCAGTATATAAAAAACCGGAATTTGTGTCTATAAGAAAATCCCCAATTGGGGATTTTAGTGTTCTTCGACGACGTGTTCAGGCTGATATATTTCGACATCACGCGTCATCGCCAAGAATTTGTCCGCACGACGTGATGGTAATTCAGATTTTGGCAATTCTTGCAATTCAGTAATATGCTTTGCAACAGCAGTTGCCAGCAATTCCATTGATGTTTGCCAATCTGTATGTGCGCCACCAGCCGGTTCTGGAATGACTTCGTCAATAACATTCAAGTTCGCCATATCGCGCGCAGTTAATTTCATAGCTGCCGCTGCGGTTGCCTTGAATTTATTGTCGCGCCATAAAATGCTGGCACAAGATTCAGGCGCAATAACAGAATAAATTGCGTTTTCCATCATCAGTACCCTGTCCCCAGTTCCAATCGCAATTGCCCCACCAGAACCACCTTGACCGACATTAACCGCAACATACGGTGTCGCAACCGACAACCCCATCGCAATTGATGATGCAACAGCTTGGGATTGTCCACGTTCTTCGCCTTCGCGACCAGCAAACGCACCCGCAGTATCAAACAATGATATTAATGGCAATTCAAACTTTTCAGCCAACTTCATCATACGCTGGGCCTTGCGATAGCCGTCTGGATTTGGCATACCGAAACGATGTTTTTGGCGTGTTTCGATTGTACGTCCCTGCTCTTGCCCGATGATGACAGACGGTATTCCACGCCAAAAACCAATACCAGACCCCATTGCAGAATCTTCGGCGTATAATCTGTCGCCAGCAAGATATGTCCACTTGTCAACAATTCCGTTGATATAGTCCAAAAAGTGCGGTCTGTTTTCATGACGTGCCAATAAAACCTTGTCATATGCTTCGTTTTCGCCCATACCGCGTATCTTTTTAGACGCATCGTGTACAGGTGTTGCAACATTAATTTGTTTCGGTTCACAAGGTTGTTTGGTCAAAACAGCCAAAATCTTGGCAATCGTATCGTGTAAATCCGCACGCGCAACAACCATATCAACCATACCATGTTCGTATAAGTAGTCGGCGGTTTGAAAATTAGATGGCAACTTTTCGCGAATATTTTGTTCAATAACACGACGGCCTGCAAAACCAATACGCGCACCTTGTTCTGCAATGTGAATGTCGCCTAACATCGCAAAAGATGCAGTCACACCCCCAAAAGTTGGGTCTGTTAACAAAACAATATATGGTATCTTGTTGGCATGCAGTTTATTAACCGCCGCAGTTGTACGCGCCATCTGCATCAGCGACAAAATATTTTCTTGCATACGTGCGCCGCCACTGGAAGTCACCATAATAAATGCACGTTTTTCTGAAATCGCATGTTCTATTGCAGCAATAATTGCATCGCCAGCCGCGCGCCCCATGGACCCCATCATAAAATACCCATTTAAAACACATATCGTCGCAGGCACACCACCAATTGTACCATCAGCCGACGTGACCGCATCGTAACAACCAGATTCTGAACGTGCGTCTTGCAATCTGTCTTTGTATGACAATCTGTCTTCAAAGTTTAATGGGTCGTCTGAAACAACAGGTGGCGTCAAGCGCACCCACGAATTGTCGTCAAACAACAAATCGAATCGCTGTTTAGGACTCATAATAAAAGCGCGGCCACAGCTGGGGCAAATATATTTGTTTTCTTTGTAATCCTTGTAATAAACCAGACGGCCACAAGATTCGCATTTAATCCACATTAATCTGCGCACGCGTTCATATCTTTCGCGATTACGGTTTTTTATGCCGGATTTTTTACCAAACAACATAATTATTATCCATTCATCTTTTTAGTTAATTCACGACTTGGCTTGAATAAAATAGTCGTGTTCGCAGGTAATTCCATCGGCTGACCAGTACAAGGATTGTACCCAATTTTTGTTGCACGTGCGCGTGGTTGAAAAGTACCAAATCCACGAACTTCGATTCTGTCGCCGTTAGCCACAGATTCAATAATATGGTCTGACACAGTATCCAGAATCGCGGCGGCATCATTTGTGCGCATATTTTTAAATTTTACTTGTATTGATCTTACAATATCTGAACGTGTCATTTTTATATCCTTATGTATTTGCACTATATTATTCATATCTTAACAGATTTTATCAAGAATAAAGTTTTATTTTTCAAGAAAAGCTTCCTGTGACAAAATTTTAATTCTTTTGATATGTTTGGTGTGCAGATGATACGATTTAAAACAGATTTTGACATCAAAAAATTACCGGGCAGCAATAAACCTGTATTTTTCTGGTTTAAAATACCAGCGGAAAGTCGCGTATGTCCATCGGCGTACCGTCATTCTGGGGATTCCACTGAAAATCAGACATAACAACAGTTTTATCAGGATTAAACTTTACCCCCTCGGCGCGCAGTGCACGATATTGCGCATTTGGGTTGCCTGGATTTAAAACACCGTCTTTAAAGACGACGCGATGCCAAGGCAAATGCCAATAATCGCGATTATTAGACGCATATCCGACAAATCGTGCGCAACGCGGTCGCCCAATCATTTGTGCGATTTGCCCGAACGTTGCGACCCGTCCATATGGGATACGCGCGACAACATCATAAACCTGTTCATTAAAAGTTTTTTGCATAAATAAATTTTATCGCAGGCACAGAAAAAGTCAAATATTAACCCTTGCAAAATAATCCCAACACATTTATAATACCCGACACGGAGACGTGGCAGAGCGGTTGAATGCGCGCGACTCGAAATCGTGTATACGGCAACCCCGTATCAAGGGTTCAAATCCCTTCGTCTCCGCCAGAAATCTTATAAAAAACTACGGCAAATCATCCTATTGTTTTGTGTTTTTAAATTTCAAAATTATAATTTTTCACAGAACGAACAATTGCGTTTACCAATTTATCTTGGTGCGATGATGTTTTTAACAGTTTTTCTTCGGCCGCATTAGACAGATGCCCTAATTCCAACAATGCCCCAGGCACCGTCGACCGCAATACCGCAAATGGCGCATGACGCACATCGGGACCGGGCTGTTGCTCAATAGATGCTTTCTTGAATGATTTTGCACAGCCGGCGGCGTATTCTTCACTCATTTCCGCGACGGCATGCTGTTGCAACGCGGATAATGCGATACGAATATTTTCTTCAAATTCGGTAAATCCTTCGACCCCGATTTTATCGGCGGCGTGTTCAGCTTCGGCCAATTTTTTTGCTTCTTCGTCAGATGCTTTTTCTGATAATGTATAAATAGAAAAACCTTTCATTTTACGGCTGGGGTTCGCGTTGGCGTGTAATGATATAAATAAATCAGCCTTGCGTTTTTCGGCAATTGATGCACGTTCTGCCAATTTAAGATACTTGTCATCGTTGCGCGTCAAATAAGTTTTAAATCCGTTTGTATCCAGTTTAGACTTTAACTTTTTAGCGACAGACAACACAATATCTTTTTCACGGGTACCGCCCTTACCTATACACCCAGGGTCTTTGCCACCATGTCCTGCATCAATAACGATAACATACTTGCGCGCTGCGGTTATCGCGGTCGTCGCAGACGCGGACGATGTTGTGTATGACGGTGTTGTGCCATATTTATCAGCAGATGTCTTGGCCGCCGATGGCGGTGTACCTTGAACAAAATCCAGAACCAGACGATAATCATTATCGCCATTCGGTTCCAATATCATAATTTGATTCTTTTTTAATTCAGATATAGGTTTGTTTAAATCAGCAATTATTGTTAAAGAATCACCGCTTTGCGATTGAGTAATGTTCTTGACCAGTGTCCCAGACGCCAACTTGGGTACAATGGCGGTATTTGCACCAGTGTTCGACAAACGAATAACCAACTGATTTGTCGGGTATGACAAGGTATATGACGGACGCGCCGCAGTTTCAATAACCAAACGTGTTTTATCCCCAGGCTGAACCCCTGTGCGCAAAGAACGCAAAGAATTGCGCGCAGCAAATGCAACACGTGGCAAAAAAGTCATCGCCAATGCCGAAAAGCCAGATATTTTTAAAACTTCGCGTCTGTTAAATTTCATAAAATAGATTTTATCAAAAATCAGGTTTTTATTCAAGTGATTCAAATAAAAAAATAAATCGCTGCGATTTTATTTGCTTACACAACTTGCAAAAGAATTGGCAACAGCCGTTGTTTCCTGGGCTGTTAATGTCGTCACTGGAACTATGTGACAACGTGCGCCGTCACGCAAAATAAAAACTTTTGTTCCATTAATATATGCATTACGCATATTATCCATTTGAACAGGTGTCAAATAAGCGTTTTGCACCGTCGCAGGATTTACAATCGCCGCATTTACGACTTGATAAGCTTCATCCGATGTATAAACGTCTATTCGCGACATTACTTCCATCCATAAAGATTGTTTTTCATATGGATTTTCTGTATTAGTGTTGGTTTTGCCATTCTGCAAAGATGCACCAACTGCCATACCAATGACAGTTTGTACCGCAGATGTTCCAGAAGGTGTTGTGTTTGACGAAGTTGTGTTAAGTTGAAGATTATCACCACAAGCCAAATTCATACGATTCGTATAGTGCGCCAATACAGCGTCAACCGCAGCCTGCCAATCTTCGCCTTTGCTGTTCATTTTCAAATTAATGATGTTTTCAGCCCAGCCCCAGATATTTGCCCCAACATTGCCAGCGTTAGCAAATCTGGCGACCATTTCCGCGCTGCCGCCAGGTACACCTGCCCCACAAAAATCGGTCAAATATGCGTTTAATTTACTGTCTGTTTCGTTGCCGTAAGTCATCGCAACAGAATGACAAGCCATGGCAGCTTCTAATTCTTGGCGACGTTGCAAGCACAATGCAGAATTAGACTTTGATAATTGCGTTGCCAAATTCGCCATCGACAAATATGACAATAATTCCTGTTGTACATAAGATGGACACAAACGTGCGGCAGTATTCATACCGTTCAAACCGTTCTTTGTGTTTACACCATATTGTGGCAACAAAATTTCGTTGTCGGTTTGCAGACACAATAATGCATAATTATATAATTCTGTTTCTGTTGCATATTTACACTTGGAATCAACCTGGCCTGGGACAACCGTCACATCACCACAATATTTTGCCAAGCAATTATAAATTTTTGTCCGACACGCCGTATCAACATCAGGCTGGGTCACCATAAAATACGTGTTTCTTTGATTGTTTTTGTATGCGTTTGCCAAGCCGGCCTTTCCACGCGCACCATTGGATGCAGTCGGCGTTTGAATAAGCGCACCACGCACACTTTCAACCGCAGTTGCAGGCGCAACAGTTGCCAGATTTCCAACGAAAAGAATGCCTATAAAACTGAATAATGACAGAATTTTATTCATATTAAATCCCTCTCTTTAAAAAAGATATTATCACATATTAAAAAAAAACGCAAACATTCATTTGATTTCATAAAATAAACTGTTATTCTTGTTATCGAAATGGCTATAACAAACGAATTTTTTCAACAAATCTTTGACGACATTTGCGCCGTCAGGGGGTTTCTTTGACCCCGAAAAACTGAAATCCCAGATTTTAGAGCTTGATACCCAAGTAAACGCCCCCGATTTATGGGACAACCCAGAAAACGCACGTACGGTATTGCAAAAAAAATCCAATCTTGAAAAAAACTTGAATGAATTGCTGAAATTAGAATCTGATTACAAAAACTTAACAGAATTATATGAAATTGCGCCGGATGACCCTGAAATTATTTCTGCTATTGAAAGCTTGGCAGAAAATGCCCATCGCGCAAAATTTATTACCCTGTTTCGCGAACCAGCAGACAACAATGGCGCTTTCTTGTTTATTCAGGCTGGCGCCGGTGGCACAGAAGCGCAAGATTGGGCGCAAATGCTGTCGCGTATGTATACGCGGTGGGCAGAACGACATAATTTTTCTGTGGAAGTAATCGAAGAACACGAAGGCGATGTTGCAGGTGTTAAAAATGTCACATATCGCATTTCCGGTGAACGGGTGTACGGATGGATGAAAAACGAAATCGGCGTACACAGATTGGTCAGAATTTCGCCTTTTAACGCAAACGGGAAAAGACAAACCAGTTTTGCTTCTGTTGATGTATGGCCAGATATTGATGATACTATTGAAATAGAAATAAATGAAAAGGATTTACGTATTGATACTTATCGGTCGTCTGGCGCAGGTGGACAACACGTCAATAAAACAGACAGCGCAGTTCGTATAACTCATTTGCCGACAAACACTGTTGTCACTTGCCAAAACGAACGCAGCCAAATTCAAAATCGCGAAACCGCAATGAAAATGTTGCGCAGCAAACTGTATGAATTAGAACTGCAAAAACGGGCAGAAGCTGAAAATGCCGCAAAAGCCGCCCAGAAAAAAATCGAATGGGGCAGCCAAATCAGAAATTATGTACTGTACCCGTATCAGCTGGTAAAAGATGTTCGAACAAATGTCGAAAGAACAGATTCTGATGCCGTATTGGATGGGGATTTGGACGATTTTATGTTGGCGTCTTTACAACAAAATTAAATTAACATGCAGAAATATCCACAAACATTTTATATCGACGCAATTCGCAGTGTATACCCACAAGCAAAAAACATCAGACAGCCCGATGTAATCGGTCGCGTCGGGACCGTTTTACTGGCCGAAACAGACGAAGGTACAACTGTGTGCAAATTTAACGATATGAACATTATCCAGCACAACTATAAAATCAGCCAATTGTTACGACAACTTGATGTTTCAGTGCCAAAAATAAAAACACATATGTTTTGTGATGCTTTTTTTGAAACATATAAATACTGTCCAGACAAAACATTACATGAATTTATCCAACAAGGAATATCAAAGAAACAAATTTTCGATATATACAAACAAACTATGTATGCCCAAAAAGAAATATCTGAAATACCGCACAAAAAACTTGATCTTGGATGGGGCAAATACGCATACGAAATCTTTACTTATAATAAAATGCAGATTGCGCCAAAGATTACCACCAAAATAAAGGGTTGCTTATACCGAATGTTTTCTACAAAAGGACAGCAAGTATTGTCACACAACGATATTCAACCAAAAAATTTGTTGGTAAATAATGATATGCAATTAACCGCTTTGATTGATTTGGATTCTGTCGCGTTGTGCAATGAAAATTTTTCTGTTTTGCAAACGTTGTATGCGTATCCATCTGATAACTATGTCGAATATATCGAATGCTATCAAGATATTACAAAACACAAATTAAATCAGCGCGCCATATTGACTGGGCTGGGGATATTACAACAATTACGCAAATGTAAACACGCAATACAAAGATAAGTCTTGGAACAGAGTTCTTGCTTTTTATTTGCGTTTATTTATAATTCATCGCGTAGTGCCCATAGCACAACTGGATAATGCGTCGCCCTCCGAATTTTATGCTCTACACTTTTCTTGGGTTTTATCAAATTTTACTTATTTTTATATTTTCCCTTGATTTCTGGGCTTTATAGCTTTATAATGTTTTATATCATAACCGTCTAGTTTTATCTTAAATGGTAGCCATACAGTAGCCGTGGTAGCCACAACACAAAAGGACAAGTTATGCCAAGACCAAAAGAAACCCATTTCAATTTTACCGAAGCGAGAATCGCAGAATTACCATTTGCCGACAAAGGTGACAGATATACCGTTTATGATACAACAACCAAAAATCTGGCTGTGCGTGTCGGCGAAACAACAAAAATATATTATCTGATTAAACGCGTAAATGGACGCAAGATATGGGTTAATTTGGCAGATTCTGAGAACACATCCCTTAAAGACGCACGTGATTTGTTGATTGAAAATATGAAAATCGTCAATGACGGTAAAAACCCAAATGACGAGAAAAAGAAATTGCGTCAAGATGTAACGGTACAACAATTTTTTGACGATTTTTACTACCCTGCTCATTCATTGGTAAGAAAAAACAAAAAATCACAAAACATGGACGAAATGATTATGCGGTTGTATATTCCGTCCGAGATTAAACGGCGAAAGATGCTTGACATTACCCGTGGTGACATGGAACGTATGCACAACAGGTTGAAACTGGAATTGAACAGTGTATATTCTGCCAATCGTGCGTTAAAATTAATGCGACAAATGTTTTATAAGGCGATTGATTGGGATTTGCCAACAACCAACCCTGCGGCACGTATAAAATTATTTAAAGAAGTGTCCAGAGACCGCTATATCAAAGAAGACGAATTTCCACATTTTATTGAAGCGTTGAATGCAGAACCACAAAAGTGGTTTCGTGATTTCGTAATGCTATGTCTGCTTGTTGGGCAACGACGTAGCAATATGCAAGCACTTCGCTGGTCTGACATCAGTTTTGAACGTAAAACCTTAAGTATCGCAAAAACAAAAACAGGAAAACCGCAACTGGTGCCACTTTCACAACAGGCATTAGATTACCTGTCAAACATGAAAGAACGCGCAACCAGTGAATGGATATTCCCAAGCGAACGTTCAGAAAGCGGACATTTGGCAAACCCACAAATCGCTTGGCGTGCTTTCTTGAAACGTGCCGGAATAGAAAACCTGCGTATGCACGATTTACGCAGAACATTTGCCAGTTATCAAGCAATGAGTGGCTCAACAGATGAAATGATAGGGAAAGCTTTGGGCGATAAATCACCTGCGGCAATTTCCGTTTATGCAAGACGCGGGAACAACGCGGTTCTGGAGAGTATTCAAAAAGGCACAGACGCAATGTTTGCCGCAATCAACCAACAAAAATAATAAGGGACAGATATGACCCAGAACAACATTATTTCACTCAGTGAATTAAGTAAAGAACAGTTTACACAACAGATAAAGAACGCATTAAACCGAGCCAAAAAGAACAATCACTACAGATTGTTTGATAAATTAAATGATACATCTATTGCTTTAATAACCGAAAAATATATGACACTGTTTAACGTGCCGCTTGACTCCATATATGAATCATTACAAAATAACACAAACTTATCGTATGTAGATCAAATGTATTTTGAAAGTGCTGTTAAATATTATTTCATACTCTCAACCAGCCCTCAGACATCAGCACAAGAAGAATTAAAAAGTTTACTATATGCACATACAATTCACTTATTGTATAGACTGGAATATATCGCAAAAAAGCGTGGTGCAAAAATTACTGCTATAAAAAAGAACAAAATTAAAGAAAAAGCGAAAGAAATTTGGATTGCGAATGGCAAAAAACGTAGTTTTGACGAAGCTGTTTGCTTGCAAGCAGAGCTTTTAAAACAAGGAATCAAACGCAGTGCAAAAACAATTTACGATTGGATTTGTATGTGGTAATTCGTATTAGCTAGCTAACACGAACCATTAGCTAGCTAAATTTTTATAAACTTTTATTTGGATATTTTTAGACATATATTGCCCCTGTAAACAACAAAACAAAGGGAGCAAGGATATGCAAAATGAATACATCACAACACAACAACTGGCAGACTTACTGCAGGTAAAAAAGAACACTATTGAACGCTGGCGTACAAATCGTGAATGCCCGATTAAATGGACCAAGGTCAGACGTCGTGTTTTATACGCTATGACCGATGTTCAAGCATATTTAGACGGCAACAAATGTGACCGCACAAACCAGTTCACAACAATCGCTTAAAAACGCACCCAAAAACGTCAAAAAAACATGCGTCTGTTTGTCGTAAATGTTGGCAGTTATACAAATAACAACAATTCTATGAAATGTGCTAAAAAATGGCTATTTTCTGGACTTTTAAAATTAAAATTCAACTGTTGCAAAAAAATTTTTGCAGTTAGAATTTTAATAGTAGAAATCTTACAATTCTTACACTTTTACCGGTGTTTAAAATCTGACAAATTTGACACTTTTTGCATAGTATAAAAACCAACAAATTCAACACAAAAAAGACCGAATTTTTGCTACACACAGAGAACCGCAATGCACTGTAAAACAGAAATACAAAATTGGTTAAAAAAACTGGGTGGCAACGAAGCATATTTTATATCTATTCGCTTCAAAACCGCACCCAAAACAAAAGCCGAACTACAAAAACGGTGCAAGCCCGTATTTTGTAGATTGTTTCGCAAATTACTTGGTCGCCACTGGCACAAACGATACGACAAAGAATTTCTGCTAATAGGATTCAAGGAAGTAGGCAGTCGATTAAACATGCACGCACATTTCATCCTTGGAGTACGTTTAGCACACTTTGCCCTACCCAACATCCAAGAAACCCTTAAAGGGCTGTCCACGGTCTTAAAAATGGATATATGGTATGATTTAACAGATAAACAAACCGCATCAAAACAATACGGTGACGATATTATGATAACAAAAATATATTCTGATGGTGTTTATTCGTATATCACCAAAGAATTAAAAATTGACGGCACAAGAATCACAAACGATACAATTATTTTAGACATAGATTTAATTTCACCAAAAAGCAAAAACCAGATAAAACCGGTTGATTTTTCCTAAAAAAATTGATACATTGAAATTGATGCAAGGTGTTCTTGCATTGGGCTTTCTAACCCTTCATTAAGCGCCCGAGATGGCGAAACATTCTCTCCAACCTTATGGTTGGAGTGCGTTGAATATATTGAATAAGGCGCGCAATTCTTAATGATTGTTAGAAAACTCCAACCACCTAGATTTTTCTCGGTGGTTTTTGTTTAACCCAACACAGGAGTTGTTAAATGAAACACATTTTGACATCAATGGCAATAATAACAACACTTGCCGGATGTGCCACTTTTTTAAATGAAAAACAATGCACAGAAAAAGGTGGCTATTGGTATGTTAACCATTGCAGTCTGGACACAGATTCTGACAGATATAAAAAAGGCAAAGCGAAATGTGTTTTTGAATTAACGGACTTTGTTTATATCACAGATTTGAACGACACAGATGCAGTTGTCCGAGCAGACAAAGGACATTATACAAGACATAAAACATGGATTATAAAAAATGCCGGCAATGGATATGCACATGGACGCACTTACAGCATAAAAGACCCAGAAAATTACTGTTATGCTGACACTGGTCTTATTAATACCAGACATCATTACCCTATCGCCCAAAAGGTTAAATGGAATAAATAATGCTTAAAATATACACAATCGGAACAAACGGAAAAAACAAAGAAATTTTCGCAGAAATACTAAATGCTGTTGATGTTAATACCGTGATTGATGTTCGATTGTGGCGACAGTCGCGATTTGTGCCTTGGACATCTGGCACGAATTTACAGCGTATTCTTGGCGACAGATATAAATATATGCCAGAACTGGCACCAACGCTTGATTTGTTAACCAAAATCAAGAACGGCACGATAAATTGGGCGGAATACGAACAGATTTTCAACGACATACTTACAAAACGTCGGATAGAAAACCTGTTCACGCCCGACACCATAAATAAGGTGTGTTTTTTATGTGCAGAAAAGACTGCTGAAAATTGCCACAGGCGACTTGTTGCGGAATACCTGCAACAACATTTCCCAGAAGTCAAAATCGTGCATTTATAAAAGCCACATAATTTAATTATTTTTTGATAGCTTTTATTTTCTTTGACAATTCACTGAGCACAGTTTTATATTCATCTTTGATATCCGCTTCTGTTAACCCGTCAAATAAGAAATCCTTGAATTTTTTCAGCACTGGCTTCAATTTTTCTTCACTGGTAAACTTCTTTTTTAACCAAGTTTTAACCTGTTGCATAACGCGCATATCATTTACTGTGAAATCTGGTGCATCTTCAATATGAAATTCCGCCTTTAACTTCGCTACAGCTTCGTCAATCTTGTCTTGCACCAAATAATCTTCTGCTGTGGCGTTATCTAAACCGCCCAAATCTGCAAAAGTGAAGAACGTATCATTACACCACAGCCTATTGTCCACAAAATGCTTTTTCTCTTCTTTTCCCGCATCATCAGAATCAGCCAAAATTATGAGCTTTGAATCCGCCCATTGAAAAGTCGGGGCATAAATTCTCATTTTCTGTGCACCGTCACTATAAGCAACCCCTAATTTTGCCGTCGGTCCAGGTTTTAAAATCTTGCGCTCTGCTTCTGTAAGTTTATTAAGCCCTACAGTGTATAAAATTTTATCGTCCCAACCCTCAAACAGCAAATTCTTAGGTGCAAAGGCACGCAATATTGGACAACCCATTTTTTGCCAAAGTTCTTCTTCTTTGAAGTACCGACCTTCTTGTCCGTCTTTAATGGACGTTGTTTCGCCATCTTTTTCTACTATGATATGGCGTTCAATATTATTGTCGTCTATCATGAACGGTGAATGTGTTGAAAAAACAATGCGATTATTATTAATTTGCGACAGTTTGATTAGTTCGTCACGGAAATTTTCTGCCGCAGACGGATGCAAAAACGTTTCCGCTTCATCAATTAATATTATTGTATCTTTTATATCACAATACTTAACCTTGAGCGACAGGGTTAACATAAGTTTTAAGAATTTTTTAAATCCGTCGCTTCTATATGATGTTGGTATTTTATTGGCGAATCTTCCAACATGTTTGACACTAATTCCAATCAAATCGTTGCCTCTGGAGGTGTTTATAACCAATTCTTCATTTTCAAACCCTTTCCAAATAGATTGTAAATATCTGGTAGATTCCGCTTCTATGTGGCTGTATAAACTTTCCAGTCTATTCGCCTTTTTTGCATCTTCAAAAACTTTAACAATTTCTGCATCATTATTATGCGGAAAATACTTGGATGCCAACAAACACATACTTTTGAAGTGTGAATATGCTTCAGCACTTGGATTTTGTAAAAAAGTTTGCATTGGTATATCGGAATGAAATGTTTGGTCTTTCAGTGCATCCCATGAAATTATATTTGGCACTTTGGCATTTGCCATATTTTCAATTTCTGCACGCACCAATTTACGCAATTCAGAGATAGTTAATGGTTTGGCTTTCATTTGGGCGATTTCTGCTTCTGTATAATTTTCTGCATAGTCGTCAAATTTTATAAATTTATAATTTCCTTTTTGAATTATTTTATTTGGTTCAATTTTAATACTTGTTACATTGACAGGTATTTGATACCAACCATCTAGCAATTCGTATGTTTCTTTTTCTGGTTTGGGCGTAGCGGTGAAATCACCAGTATAACACAAAACGGGACGGTCGTTATTTTCACTGTCCAAATTGACCCTTTTTACAATATTTTTTGATGCAGCGACAAGTTCGTTTAATGTAAATTGTTTTTTTGCGGTTTTGATTATTTTTTCTGTTTCAATATTCTTGGATAAGAACAAAGTTTTTAATTTGTTATAAACACCTAACAATTCTGCATCATCCAAGGCAAAACAAAAATCAACCCAATATTGATGACTAAAGTCGGTTTCTTCGTCTGATGGCATTCTTTTATCCTGGGCAGAATGTTGTTGAATGTCATATTTTGGATCAAGTGTCATTAATGCCTTGATTATGTTGCTCTTTCCACTTTCGTTAACTCCCCATAAAATACGACATGGGTATTTTTCAAAATCAATATCAGCACTTTTTATAGACCGAAAATTTTCAATTTCAACTTTCCTTAATTTCATTTTATCACCTTTATTTTATGTTAAATTGCTTTATTAATATAGGTATGAATTCACTGTTTTCAACCGTAGAAACAAATATATTTACGTCGTATGAAGCAACCAATTAAATTTATGTGCTTGCAGATTGATTTTTATTAAATTTTATTATAGTATACTGACGGTACGTACCCATGGTGCAACTGGATAACACGTCACCCTCCGAAGGTGAAGACTGCAGGTTCGAATCCTGCTGGGTACGCCAGAAGATTTTGCTTGAAATTTGCTTTGATTTTATATCAAAAGGTAGCCATACGGTAGCCACAAAATTTTAAGCATAAATACAGGCACGCCCAACGCCTTACAAACAAAGGATTATAGCGAATTTGACATCAGTCAAAGCATATAACTCCGAAGGCGAAGACTGTGGGTTCGAATCCCGCTGGGCACACCAAAAATTATATTAAACGCAGGTTTTGTTATGGGGAAAATATTTTTATATCTTTCAGTTCTGTTTTCTGTGTCCGCATGCAACACTATTTATGTAAAACCAAATTCGTTAGATAAAAACGAAATAATTTATGCGGACGCTGGTGGCGATTTGATGCGTCTTAAAACAAAAGAAATTATGGAAGATATGGGATATAAATTAACCATTGGACATCACAAAGCCACTATTTCAACAACATACATCACCGCCGAAGGGACCGAGTCTGTTTTGGCTGCAACAGATTTATCCAAAGCACGTTATATTGTTTTTATGAAAGAGACCAACCCTAAGTTCAGACCCGTTTGGTGTTCGCTGAATGGTTTTTGGTGGTCAAAATTTAATTTATCTATTTCCGACAATGAAACAGGTCAAGAATTACTTCACTGGACTGGGCGTGGTTGCATAAACAGTTCTGTAAAGAAGCTTGAACAAATATTAGATAAAATGGAAATAAAATAAACGCCCAATCGGGCGTTTTATTATGATATTCTGCGACGAATTATGCCAAACAATGCAAACCCCAACAATAATATCATTATAAACAAAAAGATACCAACCGCTGTTTGTTCATATTCTGCAAAAGGTAAATTTAAATTCATTCCGTAATACCCCACGATAACAGTCGGTACCACCAAAATAATGTTCCACATTGTTAAACGATTAATGTTGGTGTTAGAATCCATATTAATAACACTTTCGAATGTTTCTTTTATTGATTTTAACATTTTGCTGTACGACGTCACGACTTCGGTTGCCTGGGCCAATTCGATGCGCGCATCTTCTGCCAGTTCCGCAGCATCATCTGTTTTAACAAAGCCACGAACTTTTTCCAATTTGTCCAACACCGCAACGTTTCCACGTATACCTGCCATATACAATGTATAACTGTTTTCGACTTCTAATAAATCCATTAATTCCTTTTTACGAATACGTTCTTGTAATACGCGTTTAGAAGCCAATACGCGTTTGTTTAATTCTTTTAACATACGCAAATAAGATTCTGCGATATAATAGATTATATTTAATATAAATTCTTCGCGCGATGTCTTTTCTGATTTTTTAATTTTATCCAACAAATCGCACCGCTTGCGACAAACAGTTATAACACGATTGGCAGAAACAATTATTGACAGCGGTTCTGTGTGCCACAACGTATCTGTTTCGCGATTGATAATTGGGAAACGAACAATTATAACCTTGTAATCATCTTCCAGTTCAAGGCGCGGCTGTTCATCCGGGTCTAAGATGTCAGATATTGTATCTTCATCAATTTTGTATTCCGTTTGTAATTTTTCAAAATCTTCGTGATCTGGGTTGCCAACATTAACCCAAGAGAATGTCTTTAATTTTTCCGTAACAAACATCGCATTCCCCCTGCTTTATTTTTTTCACTGCGTATTTTAATCAAGAAAAAATCAAAATGCAATATTTTATAGGAAAATAAAACTATGTTTATACGCCACGCAAAATGATAACATAAGATTAAGATAAAAAGGTTTAAAAATGGCAAAATTTAAAACAAATACAAATTCTTTTACTATTGCACACTATATATTATTGTTTTTAGTTGTCATATTATGCATCAGCATAATCGCTTGGGTTATGATAGCCAGAAATCAGACCGCACCACAAAACAATGTTCAACAAAATATATTGCACACAACAGGCGCAACCCCATGCGTAAAACGCGCAATAAAAACCGTTGAAAACATGTGGGAAAACGACCCCAGATCTGTACCAGAAAAATACTGGAACATTGCGATTGAATATATTAATGAACCAATATCGGTACGAACATACGGCTTGTGCCAAGATGTAGCTTTTGTTTGTAATCCTGGACAGCTTAGACGAAATTGCGACCCATGCGCAGTACCAAACGCACGCGCATACGCAAAAAGCATACAAATATCAGACGTAATAGAAAATAATTGCAACAAGCAATAAAAAACCGCCAATATATTGACGGTTTTGTCGGTTAACAGCGTGTCTTTTATCTGCTGCGATTTTCTTTCTTCAGCTTTCTTATATTTTTTGTTTTCAAATCGTGCAATTTTTGTGCTTGTTCAGAAACAAGTTTTTCTGTTTCATCTTTTTCTGATTTGAACGCATTTAATTTTTCAGACAAACTGTCCTTTTTCTGTGCAAAAACATATTCTGTTTCTATGATTGGCAACAAAGCCTTTACTTGTGCGTCTAATGCCCTTAATTTCATATTGCAAAATACTTCTTGCGAATTATCAACGGCATCTGTGAACGACAACAAAGATTTTAACACAGCCAATTTCAATCCAACGTGTGTATTTTTGGTGGCAAACGCTTCATAAAAATCCAAAAACGATACATCAGATGTGCAGACAGTGTTTCTTATACCACATATTGTTTTAGAGAAAAAATCGTCCAGGTCTTTTGTATCATAAGTCGTAACATCTTTGTAAACAGATTTGTTGTTTTCACGAATTTCTTCTTCCGTAGTACATATCAATTCCAAATTTGGCACACTTACAGGATGTTTAAGAACAAAGTCCCCTTGATAGCCCAAAACACGTGGGAAGAAATTGGAATTGTTCCCTACTAAATGATACAAATCTTCGTACATTTTTAATGTGTCTTTTGATATGTTTGTGTTATATGAATACACTTCCTTGTCCCAAATTCCATTGGCTTCGGTTTCGTTATTGCCCAAATCTTGACGCAATACATCATAAGTTTTTACAAACCAATCAGTATATAACCCAAGCGTCAAATAATAAATTTCACCAAAATCATCAGGCAATTCATATATACCACTTATACCACTGCATTGATGTCTTGCCGCATAACTTGGGGCGTTTGCGTTGCGAACCGAATCCAATTTTTGATTCTGCAAAGCGACCGCGTCCTGGTATTTGACAATACTGTCATTTAATGCGTTATTTTTGTGTTGCAAACTGTCAAATTTCTTTTCCGCGTCAGGAATCAAAACTGTTTTCAGTTTTTTTTCAAAATCTTTTTTTTGTTTATTGTTTATCGACAAACCTGTTCCTGCACCCAGCAATGCGAATAAACTTAATGTAAACGCGGTCTTTTTTTTCATGCTAATCACTCTTTTTTTATTCTTTACACAGTAAAATGTAATACAAATACATTGTTTGTCAAGAACAAAAACACAAAAAATGCCTTTTATGCCGATTTGAATTTATATGGTCGGGGTGACAGGAATCCCTCGCCTGCTATGCAGGACTGCGGGGCATTCGTTGGACGTTCGCTGCACTACTTGCGCGAACGTCTACTCATAGTCGAACCTGTACATTGATTCTCAATGTAAAGGCTCAATCCGTTATACCCACTATATAAATTAAAATCGGCATAAATGCCGATTTGAATTTATATGGTCGGGGTGACAGGAATCGAACCTGCGACCCCTTGCACCCCATGCAAGTACTCTACCAGGCTGAGCTACACCCCGACGATGACTGATATATTATTATGCTTATTCATAAAACACAATCACTTTTTTTGGGAAAAGGTGCGTATTGTTAAAAAAATGTTAGCCAGATAAAATAAAAATGTCCGGACAAAATATATTAACAAAGAAAAAAAGGAATAAAAAATGTCAGAAAAAGAAAATAAAAAATGCAAATGTAAAAACTGCTCGGAATTACGTGACGGCAAAGAAAAAAAATGCGGTTGCAAATCCGCCAATTGCGATAAATAAAAATCCCCCAATTGGGGGATTTTTTTATTCATCAATCGAAGAATATTCACAGAAACCTTCGTTTGTGTCACAGCGCGCCGTTGTGCCTTCGCTGATAAAATAGCCCTGTTCATGCAAACATGCTGGACATACAGTTGGCGCTTCGGTGCCGATATGCCACATACCACAATTTGTGCAACGCCACATAACAATTTTATCTTGTTTGAACAATGTACCGTCTTCGATTGCTTCGGCCAGCGCACGAAATCTTGATTCATGATAACGTTCGGCCAAACCAATATTCTTTAAAATTTCTGCAATTGCAGGAAATCCTTCTTGGGCAGCAATCTGTGCGAATTTTGGATACATATCTGTATTTTCTTCGTGTTCACCGTATGCAGCAGTCTGTAAATTTTCCAGCGTTGTACCCAATTTACCAGCAGGAAAAGAAGCCGTAATTTCCAGTTCGCCACCTTCCATAAATTTAAACAAGCGTGATGCATGTTCTTTTTCTTGATCCGCTGTTTCCAAGAAAATTTTAGAAATTGCTTGAAATCCTTCTTTCTTGGCGACAGATGCATACATTGTATAACGATTGCGCGCCTGGGATTCGCCAGCAAATGCAATTAACAGATTTTTTTCTGTCTGTGTGCCTTTTAATGATACCATGTTTTGTTTTCTCCTTTATTTTTTGTTCATAACAAAATCATAGCAGAGAAAGAACAAAAAATCAAAAAATTATTTAGTTTTTTGTTGGCAAGCCGCGGAATGAATTAATCCCATATATTCATCGTATAACTTAATTCCCATGAAAGCACGCGCCTGCTCAATCGTTTCGCCATAAGACCAATATGTACCATGGTCAGTCGTGTATTTTGCAACAATCATATCAAACGTAATGTTGTCAGAATATCCATAACAATTATAAAACAATAATGCTGCATGATAAAATTCAAATTCATTCTTTTCTTGGCGTTCTAAGCGCTTGCCCAAGACAAACGGACAACCACGAATCATTTGGATATTATCTGGCACAGGACGTTGAATACGCCATGCACCACCAACAAAATCAACATCATTAAATTTTACTGATGACAGCGGCACTTTGTTAAGCTTGTAATCAACCGCAAATTCGTGATATATACACGACAAATTGTATGCAAAACGCTTTTCATAAAGGTTCTTGTATTCAGACAATGTATTAACAATTTTATCGTCTGGATTGACGCGAGCCCTTTTACTTAATTTTTCTTGCAGCTTGGACATTATTATGTTTGTCATTGTTGTTCTGCCCCCAAAAATCGCTGTTCTATGATATGCATCATTTCATTGATTCCGATACGACCCGCAGCACTTATAGTCAAAATTTCAGGTTTCTTTTTACGGCCAAAAGATTTCTTGAATGCGGTCATTTTTTCGTTTAATTCATCTTTGCTTATCGCATCAATCTTGTTAACAATCACTATTTCAGGCTTGCCAATTAATCCCCCACCATAAGAATCCATTTCGTGACGAATTGCTGCATACCGCGCAGCCCAATCCGGTTCTGTGCCGTCGATTACATGCAAAATCATCTTGGTTCGTTCGGCATGTCCCAAGAACTGGTCGCCAAGACCAACCCCTGTGTGTGCGCCTTCTATTAACCCAGGCAAATCAACCAACACAAATTCACGATTGTGGGCATACATTACACCCAATTGTGGATTTAATGTCGTAAATGGATAATTTGCAATTTTTGGACGCGCAGCAGTCACCGCAGACAACAAAGTGGACTTTCCTGCATTTGGAAAACCGACCAAACCAATATCTGCAATTAATTTAAGACGCAAAACAACCGTTCTTTCTTCACCAGGCAACCCATCGTTTGCCTGTTTAGGCGCACGATTTGTCGGACTTTTAAAGTGCAGATTGCCCCAACCGCCATTACCACCACGCGCCGCACGATATTCCATACCGTCTGCATTTAAATCCGCATATTCAATTTCTTCGTTTTCAGACAAAATTACTGTCCCTGTTGGCACAGGCAAAACCAATGTTTCGCCAGATGCGCCCGTACGCATTTTACCCATACCGTTTTCGCCACGCTGGGCCAAGAATTTGGTTTTATACCTGTAATCAATCAGCGTGTTAACATTGGGCACCGCAACAAACACAACATCGCCACCGCGACCACCATCACCACCATTTGGACCGCCAAATTCGATGTATTTTTCGCGTCTGAAACTGGCACTGCCGTTGCCGCCATCGCCTGCTTTTACATAAATCTTTGCTTTATCTAAAAACTTCATTTTTTTGCCTTTTACGTATTATTATAACTTAAAAACTTGCAATTTCCAGTCTAAAAGACTATAATTGTCGTGCTGCAAACGCAGTGATGATTCTGAAACCGTTGTGCAATAGTCATTTTGGACTGGGGGGCGGTACCCCACAGCTCCACCATTATCTGATATGATTTTTGTGTCATATTTGGTTATGGGGCTGACATAGTTTCGACAGATGATGAAAGACAAACTGGTTGAATCCGACATGGCGTCGTTAAAAGCCGACTAAAAACTGAATGGCGATAGAATCGCTGCGAACGACAACGTTCGCCTTGCAATGGCTGCCTAATGATGGCTTGAATACCGTTGGCAATTGTTGACCGTATTCGTTTTAGTTATTGCGGGGTTGGTCGGGTACCTGGCACCAGAAACCCGACATTTTGAATTTAAAGTAAATCTTTATAAAATATAGGAAGGCAAAAAAATGTTCGGAAAAGTTAAAAAAGTATTCTTTACAGGCGTATTCGGTATTTTGTATTTATCTTTTATTGCACAGTTGGTTTATGTATTAGGATGGCTGTCTGGAACTGAAACAAAATTATTGGCGTTGGCGGTTTTATCTTTGGAATGGTTGGTATTGATTGCAGCGCGTTATTTATCAAAACGTTCCAGCAATTCTGTACAACACAACGGATTTCGTCGTCGTTAAAAAATGACACAAATCAAAGAAAACGCGCAACCGCGCGTTTTTTTTATAAACAACCTTGATAACATTCCAATTTAACATTTTTATATATCTTGAAATTTTATAAAAAAGCTTTATATTTATGTAGCTATGAAAAAATTTATTTTACCTTTTAGAAATCTTGTTGTATCTCCGGGGACCGCTGTACCAGTATTAGTAGACAATCCATTGTCTGTCAATTGTGTAAAGACCGCCGCCCAAAGTGGACAACAACAATTAATTCTGGTTCCACAACACACTTGGGGGTATCCAACCAGTATTGACGATATATATTCCGTTGGTACAATTGGCGATATAATTCATATATTTACAATGCCGGACGGTGCAATACACGCACTTATCAAGACAACTGGCGTGGTTTCTTTGCAGAACATTGAATTAAAAGATGGTATATTTGCCGCGGAAACAAATGAAATCGCAATCGCAAACGACGAAAACGATGAATCTGTTTTAATGTTGCGCGATATTGTCGCCGATAATATGCAAACTTTGGCAAACGCAACAAGAAAATTTAAAATGGATAAAATTCGCAACGTTGTTGAAAATTATCCTATGTCGGCGTTCGTTGATTCTGTTATACAAACGCTGGACCTGGACACAGATGTTGCTGTCAAGATTTTATGCGCACCCAGCTGGAATGAAAAACTGACTATATTACTGGAAGAAGTAAAATTGGTTGTTGAAAGCGCAAAAATTGAAGAATCTATCAACAAACGAATCCATCAACAAATGGAAAACGGTCGACGTGAAGCTATATTACAAGAAAAAATGCGCGCAATCCAACGCGAAATGGGCGAAGACGATGGCGAAGCAGATACCGTAAACTTGCGCAAAAAAATCCAAAATTCCGCGATGTCAAATGACGCAAAAGAAAAAGCAATGTCCGAATGGAAACGTATGCGTTCTATGTCGCCAATGTCGAACGAAGGCGGATTATTGAAAACATATCTGGATGAATTGTTAGCTATGCCTTGGGGGAAATCTGATAAAAAAGAAATCGATTTGGAATATGCGCGCGCAATTTTGGACGCAGAACATTCTGGTATGGAAAACGTCAAAGAAAGAATACTGGAACATATCGCAGTTATGAAAAAAACAGGAACTAATCAGGGCAGCATTCTGTGTTTGGTTGGTGCGCCTGGGGTTGGAAAAACATCACTGGGAAAATCCGTTGCGAATGCGCTTGGGCGTAAATATCATCGTATTTCGTTGGGTGGGATTTCCGATGAATCACATTTTCGCGGACATCGTAAAACATACATCGGCGCACAAACCGGTCGTATAATGGATGCATTGAAAAGATGCAAAACAAACAATCCTGTTATCGTGTTGGATGAAATCGATAAAATGGGACGCGATTGGCGCGGCGATCCAGAATCTGCATTATTAGAAATACTGGACCCAGAACAAAACAAAACTTTTCGCGATCATTATCTGGAAGTTGATTTTGATTTGTCTAATGTTCTGTTTATCGCAACAGCAAACAGTTTGAATATGTCAAACGCTTTGAAAGACCGTATGGAAATAATCGAAATTCCAGGTTATTCTATGGAAGAAAAAACACAAATCGCACGCGAACACTTGATTAAACGCGCAGCACGCGATACAGGATGGCAACCTGAAAATATCGTTATGTCCGACGATGCAATCAGACATATAATTCAAAATTATACTTCTGAACAAGGCGTCCGCCAAGCACAACGTGAAATAACTGCTGTGCTGCGTCGCGAACTGTTAAAAAACAATTGTGCTGATATAAAAACAGAATTTACTATCGATAAAATTGACGACTTGTTATCGGCACATAAATCTGCTGGTTTTGCCAAGAAAATTGGTTTCGGCGTTCGAATTTAATTGTATAAAAAGGAAAAACAAATGAATATTTTTAAAAAAATTCAAACATATCGCTTTTTAAATGACAACCAATCCCAAATACAAGGTTTAAAACTTAAACATTCTTATGACAAACCGGTAAAAGGCGCTTATCAATATAAATTGACAGGTAAAATAAATAATAAAAATATAAGTGCGCTTAAAACATTTTTACTGGCCGACCGTCCTGAATATGAAAAATTTTATGTATATATTTCAGAACAAGAATATAAGAAAAACCCCGAATACATAGAAGGTCTTTTTGCAAAAAAAATCTTTGATATTATGATGACAAAATATCAAAAACAATACGGACATAAAAAATGATTTTAATCATAAACACTTCTGGACAAGACATAGAATTTGTTTTAGACAACAAATATAAATCTGTTGCCGTCGAAAAGCAATCTGTTGCACTGCCAATCGAATGTGAAAAATTCATTGCCGAATCTGACGCAAAATGGTCCGATATAACCGCGATTGGTGTTGTGGTCGGTCCTGGCAGTTTTACAGGAATTCGTCTTGGTATCGCTTATGCCAAAGGTGTTGCAATAGGGTTAAATATTCCTGTCGTTGGTATCAGCGCGTTTGATTTGTATTTATCTGCAACCCCAGACGCGTTTGTTGCAATCGATTCTGGGCGTGGCGATTTTTTTGTTGCCGCAGACGGACTGGCACCACAAACAATGGAAATTGAAGAAATCGAAACAAAACAAATGGAATGGCCACGAACAGTCGGACATAGACCGTTTGACTTAAAACTGGGGACAAAAATCGTCGAACAGAAAATAGCAAACAAAAATATTGAACCTGTGGTACCAATGTATCTGCGTCCAAGTTATGCTGAACAAAAATAACAAATGCTAAACACACTCGCAAATCTTCATGCAAAATGCTTTCCACACAAACCTTGGACGGCTGACGATTTTAACGACTTAAAAAAATCGGGCTGCGAAATTATTGCCAGTCAAAATGGCTTTATCGTTTGGCGAACCACGCTTGACGAAGCAGAACTGATTACAATTGGGGTTGCGCCCGATGCACGACGCAGCGGAATTGCGGCAGCAATGCTGGGGATTATGGAAACAGAATTGAAAAAAAACGGTGTAAAAAATATCTTTTTAGAAGTCGCAAAAGATAATCTGCCTGCCCGTAAATTATATGAATCTAATGGATATAATCAAATTGGTGTACGCCCAAAATACTATGACGGCGTTGATGCCATTATGATGAAAAAAGAATTATAAATCATTTACAAATTCCAACACGCGTTTATCAAAAATAACATCGCGCGCATTTAATGGGGCTGCAATGTGCATATCAGACGCACTGCGCGTGCGCGACAGCGCAACATATGTTTGCCCATGCGCAAAACACCCCCTGGACACATCAACCACAACCGCATCCAAAGTTTTTCCTTGGGCTTTGTGTATTGTCATTGCGTACCCTAAATTTAATGGAAACTGTTTATATGACCCGACTTCGTTTTCAACCAACCTGTCGTTTTCATCGCGAGAATATTCAATTTTTTGCCATTTATCTGGCTTGACAGTGACCAATTCGCGCGAATCTGACAACAACTGTACGACTATTTCGCGCGCAGACAAATTGCGCACAACACCCATTGAACCATTATGCCATTTGTCACCGTTTTTTACAAAAACGACCAAAGCACCGACTTTTAAAGTCAATTCCAGTGGCGCAGGAACATCACGATCAGAAAAATTGCCAGACAGCACGCCATTATAAACAACAGGCGTTTCCGGTATTTGTTCCAAACGTGTCGCATTTATACGTTCTGCGACCGCACGAAAAGGCGTAATTAAAACAGCGTTTTTGCGTCGCACTTCGTCGTCAATTCTGCATTTGTTGAAAAAATCCAAGGCGGTTTTGTCATTACTTCTTAATCTGATTAAGTTTTCCAACAACGGCAAATCATTTTGTCGATAGACCAAATCAAAATTATATTTTAAAAAGTTCGCGCGTTTGTACACATTGCTGTCAAAAAAATACGCGTTTGAATGGCCGTATTCAGATTCATAATACTGTACAGCGTCACCAGTTATTACCGGTGGTAACTGAAACAAATCGCCGATTGCAACAACTTGGATTCCGCCAAAAGGTTCATTATTACGACGCGCATACCGCGCCAAAACATCAATTGCGTCCAACAAATCTGGCGCCACCATTGATATTTCATCAATAATCAAAACATCTGTTGCGGTCAAAATATTTCTTGGTTTTGCCTTTAATTTTAAAAATTCTGGGAAAATAAAATCACGCGGTTGAATTTGAAAAAGCGAATGTATTGTTTGCCCCCCAACGTTCAGCGCAGATACCGCAGTTGGACACGCGCAGACAATTCTTTTCTTGGAAGCAGATTTTAAAAAGTTTACAAATGTTGATTTACCGGTGCCGGCCGGCCCCAATATTAACAGATTGGAACCAGTCCGTTCAATCGCGTCAAAAGCCGCCATCTGAGATTCATTTAAAATTGGTTTTATGGTGTTCATTTGTGCTTATTGTACACAAATATAATAAAATTAAAAATAAATAATTTTTATCTTGCAATATAAAACTTAAAACTATATAATACATTTTGTGGGTTAGTAGCTCAGTTGGTTAGAGCGGAGCGCTCATAACGCTTTGGTCGTGGGTTCAAGTCCTACCTAACCCACCAAAAAGATTCGCGCCAGTGGCGCGTTTTTTATTTGATTTTTTTTACTTGCGTAAACAAGCTATTTTTTTCTACACTGTTCTTTGAAAGAGAGGAAAAACTATGTATAAAAGACCTGTTCGTCTAGGATTTTTGTCGATTTTATTTACTGTATTTTTTTCTTTTGGCGCGTTCGCAGTCCAGTGCGACAGCGGTACTTTTATACAAGATGACGCTTGTGTGACCTGCCCTGCCAATTCCAGCAGTACCGAAAATGCAACTGAATGTACTTGTAATGTTGGACACAGTATTAATGCCGATGGCGCAGTGACAACAACGACAGGCCAAGATTGTATACCAAACAAATTTAAACTGGTATTTCTGACTGGCGGCGCATACAACACTGCTAATACCGAATTTTCAACAGATATTACATTGGAATATGGCGCAACCATAGGGGACATAGACCTGTCTGCGATTCCAGAATTACTGTACCAAGATACTACTGACGCTGGCACGCGACGTATGCAGGTAAGCGGTTGGACATACGATGGAACGAACGTAATA
>JAZNGD010000002.1:0-14397 GCA_045576255.1 Candidatus Enterousia sp. | reverse complement strand
AGTCGCATAATCGTCACACGCGTCCGCAATTGTTCGCGCTTCGGTTATGTCCACGCCATCCAATTGCGCCTGCATCATCGAAGCACGCAGATTGTTTACAGCAGATACACAATCCCGAATCTGCGCATCTAATTCTTTGTCAACTTTATTGGTGCCGGCAATCGCTGCGCCTGCGATATTGGTCGCGGTGTTCGCCGCCAACAACCCAGTCCGCCAATTGCCCAGTTTTTTGGATTGCTGATCCAATTTATTTAAATTTTCCAAGTCTGTTTCTTTGGATGTTTTGTCTTCACCTTGATAAGATTCTAAAATACTTTTAATTTGTGCCTTAAAATCTTCACGATTTGCAACAACGATTACTGACATATCGTCATTTTTGTTTTGTTCATCTATTAAAGACTGTAATCTTTGTTCAATATCTGCGATTTCTGTATCTGTTCTTTTTTTTATCACACCTGTGGCAATCGCCCCAGTACCAGCCGCAGCACCAGCCGCAGTCACAGCGGTATTTATACCAGCCATCTTTTTTAAATCTGCCAATTCGTCATCAATACCAACACACGCCGTATATGTTGCACGCAACGCTTCGTCCAACGTCAGCGCGTTTGCAGACGCAACCATTGGCATCAATGCCAAAGCTATAAAACATGAACGCATTTTTCCCCCTTTTAAAAAAAAATTAAGACCGCCACAAAAAAGCGGTCAGGGAGTTCACTAATCGTCTTATCGTTGATTCTGCTGCTTTCAGGTTTCCCTTGTTTTATAGCAAACAGCCCCCCGACCTGAAAAGCCAGGGATAGATAACGACACAAAACACACAAGAAACACATCAAAGATAATGCGTTCTATGCTTGTGCCGGATAAGACAGGCTAGTGACAGCCCCGAAACCACATCCTTGTGGATTCAAGTAATAGTTTATCATTTATGAAAAATAATAACAACAAAAAACCGGCAAATGCCGGTGTTTTATTTATTTTGTAGGCGCAATTATAATAGATTTTGTTCTTTCGTCTGGTTTAGATTTTGATTCAACAGACCCCTTGTCGCCAACAATTTCTAATATACGGGCAAACAATTCTGGCACAGCATCTTTACCACGAGCCAAAACCTTTTTCGAACCCCTGGTCATAACAGAAATTTTGACCTTGTTGCCATCTTGCAAAAATTCGAAAACCTTTTTCATTTTGATTTTTAAATCATTTTCTTCAATAAAAGGTTTTACCCAAACTTCCTTTAATTCCGTTGTTTTTTGGTTCTTTTTAGCTTCTGATGCACGTTTCTTTTGTTCGTACTTAAATTTGCCATAATCCATAATTTTTACAATTGGAACGGGCGAATTACCATTCATTTCCACCAAATCCAGCCCTTCATCAGATGCAATCTGTAATGCCTGGGACGTTGGCATAACACCCAGATTTTGACCATCTGCACTGATTACCTGGACGCTTTTTGCAGTAATCCGGTTATTCATACGTGGACCTGCGTCGCGACGATTATCACGATTCAATATAGGTTTAATATTAAACTCCTTTGTTAAACTTAAACAAATATTAACAATTATTCCGCATTTTTCAAGATATTTTGAACTTTTTGTAAAGCAGACCATACGTCACGCTTGGCATCAGGCTTTAACATCAAATAATTTGGATGAAATATCGGAACTATTGTCGCGCCAGACGGCAACACAACGGGTTCCCCATGCGACTTGGCCAAATTAACACCTGCGATTTCAGATGCAGGCAACGCACCAATCGTCAAAATAACACGTGGCGACAATAATTCAACCGCCTTGTCAACAAATGGACGCGATAAATCAAGCTCTTCACGTGAAGGACTGCGCCCACCAGGCGTACGCCAAAATAATACAGGAACAATAGATACGTCTTCGCGCGACAAGCCAATCGCACCCAACATTTTATCCATTAATGCACCTGCCCCACCAGACAAAACAATACCAGATTCGTCATCATCCGAGCTGGGCATATCTGTTAACACTAATAATTTTCCGCGACCAACGTGCGGCAAAACGGTATTTGTTGCACCACTGCGCAAAGGATGATTAAATTCGCCAATCATTCGATTTAATGCGCATACGTCCGTTGGACGCGAAGCCATAGAACGAACCATATCTAATGACATGGTCACGC
Organism: Candidatus Enterousia sp.; assembly: GCA_045576255.1. GTDB lineage: Bacteria > Pseudomonadota > Alphaproteobacteria > Rs-D84 > Rs-D84 > Enterousia. The sequence continues at coordinate 12,249 of JAZNGD010000002.1, read as the reverse complement.
TGGGCGCAACAGCCGGTACGACCGTCCCCCCAAAAGGACGCGCAGACACAGAACCAGACGCAACATCCGGGATTTTTTTTTGCCCCAAAGTTGTTTGGTCTTCAAGCTCCCAATAAACGCCTGCCATAACTAAATCACGTAATGTACCTGTGGACATTTTTTTTGTTTTTCCTTGATTTTTTGAATGTTTTATTATACAATACAACGCGAGCAACAGAAACTCAAGGGAGTATTTTCATGAAAATTAAAAATTTTGCTTTGTTGGCTGGCGTTGCAGGCTTGTTGGCTGCATGCGGTGGCTCTATTGTTGAACCAGCTGATTTGAATGATCAACGTGTATTCTTTGACTTCAATTCTGCTGAAATTTCAAAAGATGCTAAAAACAACTTGTTGGGTCAGGCATTGTATATGAAAAACCACGAAGATGTAAAAATCCAAATCGCTGGTAACTGCGACGAACGTGGTTCAACAGAATACAACTTGGCGTTGGGCGCACGTCGTGCAAACGCTGCAAAAGAAGTTATTGTAAACGATGGTATTGATGCCAAACGCATTTCTACAATTTCTTATGGCAAAGAACGCCCATTGGTAAAGGGTACTGGCGAAGAAGTTTGGAAATGGAATCGTAACGCAACAACAACTGTTAAATAATAATTGTTGTTAAAAACTTTAAAAAAACACCGGTAAATACCGGTGTTTTTTATTGTTTTCGCAACAGCAAAACAAAATCAAAAAAAGCCGGCCTTTGCCGGCTTTTTTAAACATTTTTTCACTTGGTCAATTTATCAACCAATTCGTACATCTGGGTTCGGGTTGCAAAAGACAAAGATATTTGCCCTGCCCCACCACGACGCTCAACCAATTTAGCGGAAAAACCAAGCGCTGTTGAAATCTTCTTTTCTATATCACGAACAGTTTTTGCGTCAATCGTTTTCGCAATATGTTTACGCGAAGACGTTGCCCGGGGCGCGCCTTTTACCAATTTTTCTGTGTCAGATACAGATAATTTTTCCGCAACAATTTTATGCGCCAAATCTTCAACATTTTCGGCCACAGCAATGGTTCGTGCGTGCGACGCGGACAGTTCGCCCTGCTCTACCAAATTCTGAACAGACGCCGGCAACGAAGTTAAACGCAACATATTGCGAATATAACTGTCTGATTTGCCAATAAGGCGCGAAACATCTGGCAATTCATAATCACAACATTCCATCAAATTCTTGTAAGCATTCGCTTCTTCAATCGGATTCAAATTTTCACGTTGCACGTTTTCAATCAGCGCAATTTCCATTGCATTATTATCATCTATCGTTTTTACAAGTGCAGGTATTTCAACCAGCCCTGCCATTTTCGAAGCACGATACCGACGTTCACCTGCAACAATTTCGTACGCATACGAACGCCCAGATACGCTGCGCAACAAAATCGGTTGCAAAACGCCTTTTTCGCGGATAGAAGCCGCCAAATCCGCCAATTCAGATTCATCAAACTTTTTTCGCGGCTGATCAGGATTTGCACCAATTTGCACCAATGGAATCTGCTTTACAACAACACGTTCAGATGGCGCCAGTAACGAAATATCAGGTATAACACCACGTGAAGCCTGTAAATCCGCCAATCCACGCCCAAGTCCAAATTTATTCGCCATAATTTTCCCCTTCTATTCTTTGAACAACTTCTGTTGCGACACGCAAGTATGCCTGGGCCCCAGACGAATTAAAATCATAGAACAACGCAGGCTTTCCATGACTTGGCGCTTCGGACACACGAACGTTTCGCGGCACAACAGTTTTAAATACTTTGTCACCAAAAACAGCACGAACATCATCATCAACGGCGCGCGTGACATTATATCTGCGTTCATACATAGTTAACAAAACGCCCAATATTTCCAAACCAGGATTCCACTTTTCTTTTATCGCAGAAATGGTATCTGTTAATTGTTGAACGCCTTCCAGGGCAAAAAATTCACACTGTAAAGGCACAATTACGCTGTCTGCCGCAGTCAATGCATTAATAGTTAAATACCCCAATGCAGGTGGACAATCCAGCAGAATATAATCATAATAATCAGCAACTGCACGCAACGCGTCGCGCAGCCTGAATTCACGATTATCCATATCTAACAAATCGACGTCAGCGCCGGCCAACGCCTGGGAAGATGGCAGCAAATGCAAATTCGGAACAGCTGTTGTCAAAATATTGTTTGTAATATTCGCAGTCCCCATAATAACACCGTACGCGCTTTGATGATGCGAAGCACGCACAAACCCCAGACCGGTGCCTGCATTGCCTTGGGGGTCTAAATCAATTAACAAAACACGTTTTTTTATCGTCGCCAACGAAGCGCCGATATTAATAGCCGTTGTAGTTTTTCCAACGCCGCCTTTTTGATTCGCAAAAGCAATTATTCGTGCCATACCCCTTCCTTTTTTTTATTTCACACAAAAGGTTATAAAAACCAACCGATTCGGTCAAGCACATTAACACAATAAAAGAAAAAACAATCTGAAAACAATTAATTACATCTTATTTCATACGAAATTAAAAAAATATTAAAAAAGCATCAAAAAAGCCGGCAAACACCGGCTTTTTTTACAATTATTTAAAATCTACAACTATTATAAAACCATCACCTGTTTTTGACGGTATTAGTTCATAATTAAAACGATATTTCTTTTTTGCTTCGATAATTTCAGCTTCAATTTCCCGGCCTTTTAGCAGAAAAAGCCGGTATTTTGTACGCGCAACATAATCCATTATCTTGGTCAAAGATGCAAATGCACGTGCTGTAAAAACAATTTTGTCGGTTTTTGCCGGTAAATGCCGGACATAATCTTCGACGCGACCATGAAAAATCGTTAAATTTTCCAGTCCAAGCTGTTCTTTTACGGCCGATAAAAAAGCGGCTTTTTTACCAATCGATTCGATACACGTGACATGCCAACCCAACACAGCCAAAACAACGCCAGGAAAGCCAGCACCGCTGCCCAAATCAATCACAGATACATCAGGTGGCAAAACGTCCGCCAACTGTGCAGAATCCGCAATATGACGTTCTTGGATATTATCCAACGTGCTGGGCGCGACCAAATTCATACGACGTGACCAATCACGTAATATTTTTTCATACTCTTCAAATTTGACATTATTCTTCATAAAGAGTATTCTAACATAATCATGAGGAAAATAGAAAGCATATTTATTTATATTGGCTTAATCGCGGTAATTGCTGCGACAGGCATATCTGTGTTAAAAAAAACACAACACAAAACAAACAGCGACAATACTGCATTAACAACAGACACCCCATTTGGTTCTTTTTTGGCATTGCAACACGCAGTATACGTAAACGATTTTGATTCTGCGTTGAAAATGTCAGAACAATTGCAAGGCATTGATATAAAACCTGTTCGCAACGCAAAAATTTCAGCCGAATTTTTATCAGGTAAATTACCTGATGACGCAAACACATTGAAAAACGAAAAAAGTTTAACCGCCAGCTTTGTCTATGATGCATATTTAACAAAAAATAAAAAATGGAAAGAATTATATTCCAGACATAAAAACGACGAATCTGCACTGGTTGCGCCATTTAAAATATGGTCTGGCATTGCAAATGAATACATTACAAAAACGTTAAAATTCATCGATAAATTACCAACATACGATTCTTGGCGCGCATTTGTACGCGGTCAAATATATGCCGAAATCGGCAAAATCGATGAAGCGGTTAAAAGCTTTGAAAAAGTTTCGCCTGATTTTATAAATATAAATGATTATTTGTATATGATGTCTTTTTACAAACACTTTGACATGCCTGAAAAAGCCGCAACGCTGAAATACAGATTCATAGCCAGACCTGCTGGTATGTTTTTGGTTAATTTTGATGATATTCCAGACTGGTCCAGATACCAAGGAATTGAAAACGCATTGGCTTTCAGCTTGTTGCAAAATGTTTCTCATACACAAATAATGCTGTATTCGGATTTATCTGTTTTGATGATGCGTTTTGCAGAAGTTTCTGCGCCAGATTTTGCAAAAGATAACGATGCTTTGATTTATTATATGGGGCAATTCTTTTTTAACAACCAAGGAGACGCTGAAAAATATTTTGCAAAAATAAAAACAAACAGCCCCTTTTATCCATTTGTAGCAATAAGACGCGCAGAGCAGGGCAACGATATAACAGGACTGAATGACGCATTAGAAAAATTTCCTAATTTTGTTCCTGCTATTAACAAAGTCGTTGGACATCACATCAAAAACGGAAACAAGAACGCAGCTATAAAAACTATAAATAACGCAATTGGAAACGAAAGATTAGATGAACTTAGTCGCGCTTTCTTTATAAAAAGTCGCGCACAAATCTATTATTCATTTAATGACTTGGATATGGCGCAACGTGACATTGATATGGCTTCACAATCGCTTGACACAGATCCAGAAATACTGTCTTTACAGGCAAAAATATGGGCCGCACAAAACACCAATATTGAAGAAGCTTATAAATACGCCATGATATTGGTGACAAAAAATCCTGCTGACGTCTTGGCTTGGGACACTTTGGGCGTTGTTGTTGCCGCACGCGAAGGCGCACAGGCTGCATTAGAAGTACTGGAACGTGTCGGCGAAGTATCAAAAACTAATTCCGCACTGTTTATGCACTTGGGGGACATATATGTATCGGTTGGCGATTTTGACAAAGCTTATCGGTCATATATGCGTGCAATCGATTTATCTGATGATGGATTAACTGTTGTCCCCGAAATTGAAAGAAAAATAAGGAAAATAAAATGAAAGTAAGTGTTATTGGCGCTGGCGCTTGGGGAACTGCACTGGCTTTGACATCCGCGCGTGGCGGGTCTGATACATTATTATGGTCTTATGATGGTTTACACAAAGAATTTGATAATGTGTCTATTCCAGAAAACTTGAAAATAACAACTGATATGTCTGATTTAAAAAATACGGACACTTGGTTAATAGTGACACCTTCTGCGCATTTTCGCGAAACCATGATAAAAGCACGCGATTTTTATGATGGTCAACCAATAATAATTTGTACCAAAGGCGCAGAATATAATACTGGCGATTTTATGTCTGAAATCTTGAAAGAAACATTACCTGAATGTGTTGATTTTGGGGTGCTGTCTGGTCCACAATTCGCGGCCGAAGTAGCAAAAGGTATTCCAACAGGTTCAACTCTTGCAGGAACAAACAAAGCAATTACAGCCGGTCAAGAAGTACTGAACAAACTTTATCTGGAAATCAGCAATGATATTATCGGTACAGAAATTTGCGGTGTTGGAAAAAATGCAACCGCTTTGATTTGTGGATATAATTCTGTTATGGCATCCGGCGAAAACGAACGCGCTTTATCGTTCACACGTACCTGGGGTGAAATTGTAAATATCGGATTGGCAATGGGTGCTGAAATTCGTACTTTCTTGGGGCTGTGCGGAATAGGGGACTTGTTCTTGTCTGCAACCAGTGAAACCAGCAGAAATTTTTCTGGCGGTATCGCAATAGCACAAGGTAATCAACCACAAGGAACTGTCGAAGGCGTATTCGCATTACATGGACTTGTTGAACGGGCAAACGCATTAGGAATAGATACGCCTATATTAAAAGAAATGAAAAAGAAATTTAATGCATAAAAATACCGGCAAATGCCGGTGTTTTTATATCAAACAAGTAAGTGTCGCAGCAGTATTTTTTAACATAAACCAACCGATTCTGTAATCAGTTGTGTATACCGTCAAAATAAATAATGCCAAAATACCAATCACTAATAAAACATACGACTTTTTACCGCGCATGCAATACAACGAAATATTGTAAAACAAAAATAACACATAAATATCGACCAGCAAACTGATTACCCATATAGAAACGCAATTAAACGCCAATGAATTTAAAACCAATATAACAGGATAAATAAAGAATACCGATGCCAAGCCCTTTATCGCAATTTCCCAATCACGTTCGCCACCAGTTATTTCGGACACCAACATCATCAGACCACCCAACACAAACAACAATGCCACCGATAAAACAGGAACAATTATTATCGCTGTAAAAATTGATCCCAAGGTTATTGTCGCACCACCCAATATTCCAATTAATAAAACCAAACATCCGCCCAATAAACCGTACAAAAACGCCCGCAACATTGATTCTTCCATATTACCATCGGCAACAATTTTAGAAAAATAACGCCGCGGATTTACAACCAGATTGCGAATTCTGTTTAATGCAGACTTTAATTTCTTTTTCATATTTTTACCCCTGAATTTGATTATTTATATTTTTGCTTTATAATTATAAAAAATCAATGGAAAAAAACGATGATGAAAATAGTAATAGCAGGACGACCAAACACAGGAAAGTCTACTTTATATAATGTACTGACAGGCACACGCGATGCATTGGTTCATGACAGGCCTGGGGTCACACGCGATACAATTTCTGGAACAATCAAAGACCGGAATTATATGCTGTATGACACAGCTGGGTTGGAAAATGCCAAATCTGGAATCGCGTTAGATTCAACAAATATGGCAATTGACGCAATCGTAAAAGCAGATTGCATTTTGTTCGTTGTTGATGGACGCACAGGACTTACCAACCAAGACTTGGATTGGGCAAAATTGGTGCGCAGAAAAACACGCGCGCCTGTTATGTTGTTGATAAACAAAAGCGAATCGGAAAAACGTTTGTCTAATATTCACGACTTTTACAAACTGGGATTTGGCGAACCTGTGATGATATCGGCAGAACACAAACGTGGAATTAATAAAATCTATGAATTCGCAGATAAACTGGCAAACGATTGTGACGCCGCACAAAAAAATGAAGAAACTGCCCAACCCGAAAGAATAAAAATTGCAATACTGGGACAACCAAACGTCGGGAAATCAACATTTGTAAATCGTGTTCTGGGCGAAAAAAGACAAATTGTTATGGATGCGCCGGGCATCACGCGCGATACTGTAAAAATACCAACCAAGTTCTATGGGCGCGATATTGTGCTGATGGATACCGCTGGCCTGCGACGCAAAGCAGGCGTCACCGACGACGTTGAAACGTTGTCCGCATTAAAATCGCTGGATGCAATTGAAAAAGCAGATGTTGTTATACTGATGGTTGACGCAACCAAAAACATCGAAAATCAGGCTTTGGGTATTGCTGCGCGCGTATATAATGCCGGGAAAATATTATGCGTAGCTTTAAATAAGTGGGACTTGGTTGAACCAGAATTACGTGATGAAAAGCTGCTGAAATTAAAACATCAATTTTCTAATTCTTTTCATCAAATTATTAAACCGATGATATTGGCCGTATCTGCCGAAACGGGTACAGGTGTGCAAAATATGTTCCGCAGAATCTATGAACAATGGGATATTTCTATGGCACAGGCCCCAACCAGTCTGATTAACAGAATTATAGAAAAACTGGTTGCGGACAGACAACCGCCTTTGTCACGATTAAAACGACCCATGAAAATTAAATTTGCGCGACAAACGGGACGTCACCCAATGAAAATTACAATAAATGTTGGTGGCGCATCTGATATACCAGAATCTTATACACGATATTTGCGACGTGGATTGGCAAACGCATTAAAATGGGAACATTTGCCTATTATTATTGAATATGAGAAAACAGATAACCCTTTTGATTAAAAAAAGCCGGCAAATGCCGGATTTTTTTAAAATATTGCAAGCAGCAAAAGACAATGATATAATTACACAAAAGCTGTACGAGAGGGATTATGAAAAAATCGCAAGATATTATTATTTCTTTGATTGGTATAAATAAAAGTTTTCCTTTGGAACTTGGTGGCGAACAACAAGTTTTGTTTGACATAAACTTTAAAATCAAAACCGGCGAATTTGTCGCAATTATGGGGCCATCTGGGTCTGGCAAGTCAACTTGTATGAACATTATTGGCGCATTGGATACCGCGTCTTCCGGAACTTACGAGTTGTACGGGAAAGACGTGACAGGATTAACACCAGATGAATTGGCTGTGGTCAGAAACGAACATATCGGTTTTGTTTTCCAGCAGTTTAATCTGTTGCCTAAACGAAGCGTATTAGATAATGTTATGTTGCCTTTGATGTATCGCGGAATGCCGATGGACGAAAGAGTAAGTCGTGCACGCGAAATGCTTAAACGTGTAGGATTAGAAAAATTCGAATCATATTTACCAACACAGTTATCAGGCGGAATGAAACAACGTGTCGCAATTGCACGCGCTTTGGCCGGCAATCCAAAACTGATTCTGGCAGACGAACCAACTGGCGCACTTGACAGTAAAATGGGAAATGAAATACTTGGATTCTTTAAAAAGCTTAATAAAGAAATGGGTATTACAATTGTAATGATTACACACGAATTCGATATTGCAAAGTACGCAGACAGACTTATTCATATTCGTGACGGAAAAATAAACTATGATGGACCAATTCCAAAAAATGACAGCAAACTATAATCAGGGCAGGGGGAAAATATGACATTTAATGATATTTTAAAAGAATCTTGGCTGTCTATCAGTGGTAATAAGATACGTTCTTTTTTGACTGTACTGGGTATTATTATCGGTGTAATGGCGGTTGTTATTATGGTTGCTGTTGGCGAAACCGTCCAAAAACAAATAACAGACCAATTTTCATCACTGGGAACAAATACTGTTATGATTCGCGCAGGCGCGGCACAAAGCGCAGGCGTAAGGACTGGCAATCGACATACGCTAACTATTCAAGACGCAGAATTTATCGGCAAATTGCCTGATGTTATGGCCGTCACCCCTATTCAACAAGGTGGCGCACAAGCAATATATGGTAATAAAAACTGGGCGACTTCTATGGTTGGCGTGTATCCCGATTATACAACTGTTCAAAATGTAGAAATAGAAAAGGGTACTTTCTTTGATATGGCCGCCGTCCGCAATGCTTCGACATATGCAGTTATTGGCCCAGAAACCGCCGAAGAACTGGGGTTGCCAGAAAACCCAATCGGCGAAGTAATTCGTGTTCAAAATATGCCTTTTGTTATCATTGGCGTCACAAAAGCCAAAGGCGATTCGGCTATGGGCAGCCAAGACGATATGATTATTATCCCAATAACAACACTTAAAAAAAGACTGCAGGGCAGCAGATTCCCAAATTCGGTTAGTATGGTTGCATTAAAATTATTTGCAGAATCTGACAACAATCTGGCTATTGAACAGATAACGCTGTTATTGCGCCAACGACACAGACTGAAAGAAGATGCGGTTGATGACTTTCAAATTATGGATATGAAACAAGTTATGGAAACAATGAACACTGTGACAGGGTATTTAAAATTGTTGTTGATTGCGATTGCTGCGGTGTCATTATTAGTTGGCGCAATCGGAATTATGAATATGATGCTGGTGTCGGTCGCAGAACGCACACGCGAAATAGGAATCCGTAAAGCAATTGGCGCACGTGAACGAATGATTATTATTCAATTCTTGTCCGAATCTGTTTTAATATCTTTTATTGGTTCAATGATTGGGTTGGTATTAGGCGTTGGTTTATCCCAGGGCGTTGGCCGCTTTATATTGGGGTACAATGTGCCATTCAGTATATGGCCTGTTGTACTGTCTGTTTCTGTTGCAGTTATAGTCGGATTATCATCAGGTGTGATGCCAGCTATGAAGGCCGCAAAGTTAAACCCAATTGACAGTTTGCGCCACGAATAAGGCACAAACCTTTGCTCGTATGCGAACCGGATGCCGGTTCAATTCCTGGCCACAAAAAAAATACCCCGTTTGGGGTATTTTGTTTTGGAGGCCTGGGTCGGAATGTTCGCATCGCCATTGGCGACCGTTGCTAAACGCAACTTGACTCACCACTCGCAGTGGTTCACCGCACAACGGGTCTGATATGTTGTTTGTGAACCTTTGCTCGTATGCGAACCGGATGCCGGTTCAATTCCTGGCCACAAAAAAAATACCCCGTTTGGGGTATTTTGTTTTGGAGGCCTGGGTCGGAATCGAACCGGCATAGAAGGATTTGCAGTCCTCTGCATAACCACTCTGCCACCAGGCCTGAACCAGCGAAGTTATATTACGAAAAAAATAATTGTAATTCAAGATAAAAATAGTACAATTATAAAGAAATTTATAAGAGAGAATGTTTTATGATAAAGAAATCGTTATTTATACTGGCTTTAATTCCATTTTCTGCAATCGCTGATTCAGAAAATTGTATGACGCGAACAACGGTACCAAACGAAAAACTGAATTTACCGCAAGTTATTGAGCTGGGATTGTGCAGAAACCCACAAACAACCGCGTCTTATCTGTCTTATGAATCTGCCAGATTGTCAAAAAATGCAAGTTATGCATCTTATTTGCCCAGTGTTAATCTGGGGGCAAACGCTTCTTTACCATACAGAAATAAACAATGGGGCGATTGGTCTTATGGCGCATCATTGTCTGCTTCTTATTTAATATTTGATTTTGGAAAAAGATTGGCCGATTTAAATCAATCTGCTGCTGCATGGCGGGCAACTGGTTTTGAATACGACGAAACTGTACAAAATTATATTTATGGCGTAATCGGGGCATACTATTCATTACTGAACGCAAATGCTGATGTCGAATCTGCACAAACGTTGCGTAATGTCGCACAAACTGCACGCGATACAGCCCAGAAAAAATTCAAAGCAGGGGTTGTCGCCAAAGCCGATGTTTTGAAAGCTGATACAACATTGGCCAGTCGTGATTTAGACTTGGAACGCGCAAAAAACAACCGCGAAATTGCCAAAGGAACACTGCTGACCAAATTGTCTTTTACCGCAGACCAAGATATTGATATTGCAGATTTGCCATCTGAAATTGGTGCAGCCCAAGATACAAAATCATTGGACGAATTGTTTGAACAAGCAAAAAAAACAAGACCAGATTTATTGCGTGCAACCGCAAATAAAGACGCGGCTTGGCACAGAAGAAACAGTGTATTTTTAAGTAATCTGCCGTCAATATCTGCATCTGGGTCCGTATCGTGGAATGATACCCCAACCGAAACATATGGGGCAGGCACTGATAAAATAAGCGGCAGTATCGGTATACGTGCTTCTATGCCGTTGTTTGCAGGATTCGCAAATCTTTATAATGCACGCGCAGCGTCTGTGAATTATGAACGTGCAACAGAACAAGTTCGCAGCACACAAGACAATGCGGCGTTGGATATATACACTGCGTACAACAATTACAAAACCGCACAAACCGTATTAAAACAAACTGAAACACTGCTTGAATCTGCAACTGAAAATGAACGCGTCACCGCTGGTATGTACAAGGTTGGACGTGCAACTATGTTAGATTGGCAAACCGCCCAGTCTGAACTGGTGTCTGCAAAAAAACAAAATAATGCCGCAAAATACGACTTGTTTGTAAAACGCGCAGCTGTTGCGTTGGCTGTTGGCGAAATAAAAGCAGAAATGAATACAGGGGACGAAAATGCGAAACAATAAAAAAACAACAAAAAAAATAACAACTACAAAAAAGATACCTGTGACAACAACTGATGTAAACACTGCACAAAAACGTCCTGGTTTTATACGTCGCGTATTGCGTTTTGTATGGCGTAAAAAATGGTGGATTTTGTTATTGGCAGCTTTAACTGTCGGTGGATTTTTCTTGTTTGGCGGCGATTCAAATAAAAAATTAGAATATGCAACCGCCAGAATTACACGCGGCGATTTGCGTCAGGTGGTCAGTGCAACTGGTGAAATACAACCTGTGAACACTGTAAACGTCGGTTCACAAGTTTCTGGGACAATCGACAATCTGTATGTAGATTTTAATTCAAAAGTAAAAAAAGGCGATATTCTGCTGACTATTGAACCATCTGTGTTGCAGGCATCGGTTGACGAAGCAAAAGCATCGCTGGACAGCGCAATATCACAACGCAATTTTACCCAAAACGAATTTAACAGAAACAAATCTTTGTTTTCCGAAGGATTTATTCCACGTGCCGAAATGGAACAATCGCAAACACAGTATGAACAAGCCGAACAATCTGTTAAACGCGCACAATCTACATACGATCGCGCGGTCACAAATCTGGGATACGCAACAATTGCATCACCAGTTGATGGAACTGTTATATCCAGAAAAGTCGATGTTGGACAAACTGTGGCAGCATCATTCCAAACACCAGACTTGTTCGAAATTGCAGAAGATTTAACAAAAATGCAAATTGAAAC
>JAZNGD010000001.1:0-3166 GCA_045576255.1 Candidatus Enterousia sp. | reverse complement strand
TAATTCTTTTTGTAATGAATTTCCTGTCCCAGAAGTAGCGCCAGTCCACATGTCCATCATAGCTATAGCATCGTCAGTTTGTTTGAGCCCTAAGGCATCATCGATATATTTACTAGCATCATCCACCTTGCGTTTCAAAACCCCCATTGTATCAGACAAAGTTCCTGCCCAATAATCTGATCTTCTCATTAATGCAGTTCCAACAGATTTTACAAGTCCCACAGACTGCATTGCGATGCCAACTGCGCGCCAAACCTCGGCTGCGTCATATCCGCCGTCATCAAAACCAGACAGACCCTGTTCTGCAATAATTCTGTAAAATTTAGATTCTGTCGGTATTATTTCCGCCAATCGTGCCATTACTTTATCAATCATCAATGCTTCTGTTTTGGTCAACTCGTTTTCAATACGCGCCAAATGCACCAAATGTTCCTTTATCAAACTTTCTGCACAAACTGCATCTTGGCATTTATTACTTTCTACAAAAAAATCATCCGCCATACCATTAATTTTATGTTGCGCAATAATTTCCATTACACCACCAGCAGTCTCAACAACAACAATCGCTGGACTGTCACCGGTTCCCAAAGACACAACGGCACTTAGCAATGTTCCACCAACCATCAATGCAATATTTAGAGATTTTTCATGACGTGTAGCTGCTGCCCCATCCGGCAAAGTACAAATTTCATTTTCTGGATCCCATTCCACCAATCTGCATTCAAAACAGCTTTCTATATTTGCAGCACGCAATTTTAAGCACTCATCTTCATCCAGATGCATACAACGCTTGCCCGTATATTCACCACCTGCAATTATACAATCCATCGCTTGTTTCCCTGCACGTCTAAACTTACGTTTCCATTCAGACAAATCAGGAAAAACAAAATCAACAGGCTGACTATTTACATAACAGGTTAACACCTCGTCACGTTCACCCTTATACATTATATGTCCTGTTGAATAATCGCAACTAAATGATTCTAAAACTATGTTCTTTTTGCCCATATATTCATTGAGATATTTTTTTACAAATGCTTCTATGCTCATATCCATTTGTGCATACACACCATTTGCAAACACATAATTATCAATACCGTATGCGGTGCGCAATTCGTCTGTGGTGCGAACTATTCCTGAAACTGTGCATAAATTATCGGAAACATCATCTGGATGTGGTAAATTCTGTTGTTTTAAAAGCGGCTTAGCCTGAATACCAAGACCGTACTTCGTACTAACCCAATCTGTATAATTTTGTTTTGCCTTGGAATTTTTTACTATCTTGGATTCATAGCCCATTTTTTGCAATGTATTATTTATTTCACTACATTTCTTATAATCAGACACGTTATATGCCGCAAATCCTTCATCTCCGTCTTTGGTAATCGCTGAAATATCAGATATTCCTGTCAGTGTTTGCACATCATGCAATTTGCCAACAGCATTTAACACACTATGCAAAATAGAATTATCTTCTGTCGTTGTCAGATTACCAAAATTAAATTCAAATTTATGATAATCATCCACACTGGAACACTTCAGGTATCTTTTACCACGTATTTCTGATGAACAAACCGCTTTTATCCTATGCTTTTTTAACAGATATTCCTTGGCCAAAGCGATTCCTTCGGGAATACGAACCGTAGCGGAATTAAAAAGCTGCACACATTCACCAGATTTAACTGGTACACTCTTGTCACAAACAGAATAAAATCTGGTCAATAAAATATCAACCACGCGCCCACACATTCCAGAATTCCAGCCCGCAGCATTACATGCCGCCCGCAATCCTGACTGATTAATCATACCTGTTTCGGTTAAATGCTGATTAAAGGCCTGTGCAAAGGCAGACATTTCTTGTTCCCTGCCCGCAAAAGCATCTTTTAACACATACTCTAAAACATCCGGATAGATAAAAACTTCTTTCTCAGAATCCGCAAATGCACTGGTTGCACAAAACAAAGACAAAAATATCGCAAATATTTTCTTTGTCATTTCAACACCCCCGTACATTTTGCCGCAACTTCGGCAACCTTTTTTATCGCGGATATTTGCGTCGCGTTAAATACAGTCGCAACACCACCAGCCACCGCAGATGCCCCAGCCAACACATTCGATGCAGTGTTTAAATTTTTTTCTTTATCACTACGTGTCCCATCTGTATTTTTTTGCGACAGAATATTTTTACTGTTTGCCATTGCACTGGTCGTGGTACCCGCCAACCCAGTCACAGCACCAACCCCAGACGATACCATCGCACCCTTGGCACGTTTATTAATCTTGGATAAATCAACATATTCAAATTCACTGCAGGCCGTTTCAATAGATTGCGCTTCGGTCACGTCTTCGCCATTTATACGCGCCTGCATAATTGCAGTACGCAGGTTCGAAACACTTTCCTTGCACGCATTTATCTGCGTGTCTAAATCGCCATCAACCTTATTTTTTGCCGCAATAATTGTACCCGCAACATTTGCAACGGTACCTGTTGCCATTAACCCAGTGCGCCAATTGCCCAGCTTCTTGGATTTATCTTGTAATTGCGACAGTTCAGAAGACGAAGATGCGCCACCCACCACAGAAGATATCGATTTAACAATCTCTTCTTTATCTTCATTTGATAAATCTTGTTCAGCGTTATTATTACGCTGTTGTTCCGCCGCACGCAGTTTTGTGATTAAATCATCTATTTTTTTATCGACTTGTTCTTTTTTTATGCCAACGGCAACCGCACCAACACCGGTCGCCGTTCCAACAGATGTAATCGCAGTATTTATGCCGGCCATGGTTTTCAGGTCACTCAATTCATCATCAATGCCAACGCATGCGGTGTATGTCGCACGCAACGCATCGTCCAGTGGCAAGACATTTGCCGATGCCATAAATGGAAAGATTATAAAAATTAAAGTGAAATATCGCATGACTACATTCCTGTGGATTATATCATATATTTGCATAAATTTTTACACAATTTTTACACGAGTATTAACTTTCTGCTTGCATTGAAAATAAAAAAGTCCTATAATCTGCGGCACATTGGGGCATAGTTTAATGGTAGAACTCCGGACTCTGACTCCGTCAGTGTTGGTTCGAATCCAGCTGCCCCAACCAAAAATTCAACCCGCCGAATGGCGGGTTTAATTATTGGTTATGGGGTAATGAGATG